>QHZM01000026.1 GCA_003224665.1 Acidobacteriota bacterium | reverse complement strand
CAACCCTACCGGCTCCAAAAAAGTCGGTGCTGGGTCCGGACGGGGCGCATCACTTGCCTATCCTGCCACAATCCTCACGAGGCGCTTGCTCATGGAGTAGTCTACTATGACCAGAAGTGCCTGGCCTGCCACCTGTCACACCGCGGAGAACAGACAAATCTTGAGCGTCCAGGGCCGCCCTGCCCGGTGAGCGCGAAGAATTGCGTGAATTGCCACATGCCGAAGTACAGGCTCGAAGGAGGGCCGTTTGAGTTCACGGACCACCAGATTCGCGTGGTACACCCGGGCGAACATTTTCCTTCGTAAAGGGGTCCCCCTCCAGTCGAGACGTCCGCTTCCACGCATCTGCAAAAAAGGAGGAGCGCCAGCATATGTCGGACTGCGCCAGGGTGAGTACCCGACTATCCGGGATTCGACCCCCAGAGAGCCCCGCCAAAGCCTGTGGCGGGGAAAGTCAGAAAATTACCTGCTGAACTGCGTGTGGTTAAAGGCGTTGAAGAACGATCTTCCGCGGGTCTACGTCCTGGTGTTACAGATGCGTGCCTAGATTGCCGTGCGGAGAAGGCGAGATAGGCACTCGGGCAAAAGGCTACCCCCCGCTTGCGGTATCTTGCCCTCCCCGGCGGGACACGACGGATGTTGTGGGACTATCTTCCCGACTCCGGAACCCGCTGCGCCCCGTACCGTACTTTATGGGACTGGGCCTCTTTTTGGCCCGCCGCGCGCGGGACGGACCGGAGGTCTAGAAAATTAACTTCAGAGCAAACTGAATCTCTCGCTCTGCCTTGGCAGTACTGAATATCTTTCCGAAATTCGGGTCATTCAAGTCGCGTACAGGTCTCTCAAACACCGGCGTGTTGGTGAAGTTAAAGGCCTCCGCGCGGAATTCTACACCCATGCTCTCAGTGATCGGGAACCGCCGGAAGATTGAAAAATCGAGGCTCTTGAACCGGTCCGAGCGAAATGCGTTGCGCGACGTCAGTCCGAAGGTGCCGAAAGGCGGAATGCTGAACGCCGCGCGGTTCAGCCAGTTCGAGGGGTCCCGGCCAGACGGCGTCGGACTCACTCCCGGAACCGGATTGGCCCGGATGGTGAAGTAGTCGCAGCAGGAGAAATTGCCCGTGTTATTGATGTCATTACCGATGCCAACGCTGTAGGGCCGGCCTGAGGTAAAGCTCAAGATCCCATTCATCTGCCAATTGCCGATAACCTGATTCACAACTCGACTGCCGGACGAGTACCTTTTCCCCGTCCCGAAGGGTAGCTGGTACACTCCGCTGGCTACGAAAAGGTGTGTCGCATCGAATCCTGAAACTGCTTTCTCGGCCTTGAGGTCGTAATAGTTCTGCAACTCGCAGCCTTCCGAGCCAAAGTTCCCGGAGCAGGAGATATCGAGCGACTTTGACCAGGTGTAGGAGACCAGGTAGGACAACCCCTTGCTGGCCTTCTTGTCCAGCTTGAACTGGAAGGAGTGGTAGCTGGCCCTTCCAATGCTCTGGTCGTAAAACGATGTTGGGCTGTAGGGGAAGGGACGCCGGCTGGCAGCCGTCGCCGCCGGTCCGGGCGTCACCGAGGTGTTTTTGACACCCCCGAGGTTCAACCGGCTGCTGTGAGAGCCGACGTAATTCAGCTCCAAGACCGTGTCCGCGGTCAGTTGGTGCTCAACCCCGAGATTCCAGTTGTCTGAATAAGGCATCTGAACGAGGGGGTCCATGTACCACTGAACGAACCCTGGGTTAAGAAAAGGCGATGGCGCCGGAATCACCACACCGGAGGAACCGAGGCTGAAGGGATCCTCTATCCTCGCGTTTATGAGGTTATTGTTGAAGTTATTTCCCAGGAGCTGGCCAACCCTCGGCCACTGGCCTTCGTAGTTCTGGGCGAGCTGAACCACTGAATTCCAGTTATCGTAGAACCTGCCGTACGAAGCTCGGACTACAGTCTTGGGATAGAGTCGGTAGGCAAACCCCAGACGTCCCTGCCAGTTGTCGTAGTTGTTGTGATAGATGGCATGGTTCTTGAAGGGGGTCACAACGACGTGCTCCGGGAGCGTGCCACCGGGAATACAAGGTTCGCCTCGCGTAGGGCTGCAAGGTGGCGGCACGGCGGCAAGAACGAAAGTCCCATCATTCAAGTTGAGGTCTCCCACAAAGATTTCTTCGTTTTTGAAGTCGCCATAGATGGGCCACAGGGTAACGTCATAACGGAACCCGATATTCACCGTCAGCTTGTCGGTGGCCTTCCACTGATCCTGGACGTAGAAGCCGTCAACCCAACCGCCGTGCATTGACTCCAGGACGTTCCGCTTTCCCCCGCTGTCGGGAAGGCCCAAGAGGAACGACGCCAGAGCGCTACCCGTCGTACCCGGACTTTTTGGGTCGGCTGTTGCTGGCGCACGGAATGCTTCCTGGATGCCGAAGATCGGCGAATTCGAATTGTTGGATGCGAAATTGGCGCCGAACTTGAGCGTATGCCGCCCGCGGACTTTGGTGAAATCACCCCCAAATTCCCAGATGTCGGAAATTCGAGTGTTCTGGACGTTGTTTCCTCCCCCGGGACCGCCATAGCCATCCATCTGTAAAAGGGGAGGGAAAGGCCCCTGCCCGGCCCGGAAATTGCCTATAAAGTTCCGTGAAAAACCTAATGAGATTAACTGCTCGGGCAAATTGGCCGGAGCAGAGTCGAATGCTATGAGGGTATTGTCTTGCCCCCAGTTCCGCCCGAAGTGCACGTCCAGAACGGCCGTTGGACCGAAGGTGTGGGTCTCGTGAGCGGCAATATTGTACCCGTGCAGGAAGACCTTGCTGTTGATCCCGGTAAGGCTGCCGGGACTGCTATCAACTTGGTTGAAGGTTGAAAACCTTCCAAAAAGAGAATCCTTAGCGCGCAGTTGCTCGTCCAGTCGGAGACTGTATGTATCCTGATTGGTGATCGCGCGCGCGTCATTGATCGCATTAGTCCCCGAAACGCCGGTGTTCACCGGCGCCGGGAAGATTGACTTGGCATAGAGCAACGAGGACGCGTTGAGCATGCTGGACGGGATCTTGTTGCAAGGGGTACCAGGAGGCTGAGTCCCGGTCGATGAGGGTGTTAAAGGGTCCCCCGACGCATCGCACATGAAAGGATCCCTGATGAATTGCCCTGGGTTGAGAGGGTCAGGCCCCGTCGAAAACGGGTTAAAGATCTGCCTGTTGATACCGCTGAGATCGCCTCCGAGCTCTGTCGGGGTCGGTACCAGCGATAATGACTGGGCAAACCGGCTGTCGCGGTATCCTTCATAGCCGGCGAAGAAAAATGTCTTGTTCTTCCCGTTATACAGTCCTGGGATAGTAATGGGGCCTCCCGTGGTTGCGCCAAACTGGTTCTGCCTCAAGGGGTTGCGCTTGGCCGCGAAGAAGTTGCGGGCGTCAAACTTCTCATTCCTGAGAAACTCATAAACGGTCCCATGATATTCGTTTGTGCCTGGCTTAGTGACGACGTTGATGAGGCCGCCCATGGCTTGGCCAAACTCCGCCAGATCATTGTGGGACTGCACTTTGAATTCCTGAATACTGTCCAGGAGGGGCTCCACGTTGTAGTTGTCGATAAACGAGCCCGTGTTATTCAGTCCGTCCGTCCAGAAAAGGTTGCTGCGATTGCGCTGGCCGTGCACCGAGGGAAAAGTGAAGGTGCCGATCGCCCTGCCGGCGAAGCCGCCGCCGCCACCCCATTGACTTTGACCGACGTTGTACGGACTGACCCCCGGAGTGAGCTGCAATAACTGGGTAAAGTTCCGCCCGTTCAAAGGAAGGTCTTGGACCGAGCGAGTCGTGATGACCGTCCCAAGCTCCGCCGTGGACGCCTGGATGCTTGCTGAGGTGGCCTGCACCGTCACTTCCGTCGCGGAAGCGCCAACACTCAGAGCCATGTCAAAGGTAGCAGTCTGGTTCACGTACATTTCGAACTCGGGCTGGGTGGCCGTGCTGAAGCCTTCTTTCGTCACCTTGAGCGTATACCTTCCCGGGAGGACGTCCACAAAGACATAGCTTCCGGTTTCGTTCGTCACGGTGCTCCGTTCAACGCCGGTCAGGACGTTTCGCAACCTCACCGTCGCTTGAGGAATGACCGCTCCGCTGGGGTCAGTCACCGTGCCGTTGATTGCGGCGGTTGATTTCTGCGCTAGCGTTACTGAGGGGAGAATTAGCCATGCGCCGCTTAAAAGCAGCAACATGAAACCGACCGCGGATAGATTGAGCCCTTCACGGAACTTTCGGGAAGTCATTGCAGCTCCTCCTGCCCCTGAACGTTTTGGCGTACAAGACAGATTGTGACGTAGTTGCCCGTTTTGATTGTGTTTGAACCCTGAGACCCGACGCGCGCCCTTATAGCATCGTCGCCAAAGCTTGTCAAGAGGTTTTTTAAAATCCTTTCGATTATTCCATATGTTGAAACAAGAACCAAAGCCACCCCATCTTCAATTCCACGTATTGCTGAGTTTTCGGCGGAAACTAAGGCGGATCGCATGACCTGGACGGCGGCAGAGGTCCAGATTATGAGAGTTTATTCCAAACCCTGGACAAACGGTCGATTCCGTTGTATAAATTCCGCGATGGCGGTTACCCAAGGGGAACCGAATTTTTTTGGCCTCCGCCGTACCGCGTCTGAAAAACGGAGCTGCTGTAAATGTCGAAACCCGTCGCCGTAGGCGTTCTCACCAAGGTCTTGAAGGTTTTTGACTTCCTCCAACATTCCCCCGCAGGATTGAGTTTGAAACAGATTAGTGACCAGGCCGGGCTCAGTAAGAGCACGGCGTACCGGTTTCTTGCTCACCTGGAGAGAGAAGGGTATCTGATTCGAGACGAGGGGGGCCTGTACACCTTTGGGATAAAGTTCTTGCAGTTGGCGGCGACATCAAACCACCATCCGTCGCTTCGAGAGGTGGCTCGGCCTTGCCTCCGGGAGCTTCTCAAGGTTACCGGAGAGTCCGTCAATCTCGCCGTCTTAGACGGCGAGATGGTCGTCTACATCGATGTTCTCGAGAGTTCCCATGAGTTCCGCCTAGTCTCGACAATTGGTCAGCGCCGTCCCCTGTATTCTACAGCTCTGGGCAAAACGTTGGCTGCCTTTCTTCGAGATGAAGAAAGGGAGACCGTTTTGAGCTCGCTCAACTTTCAGTCATTCACGCCGCATACGCTAACGAACCTTGCGCAACTCCGTGAAGAGCTGGAGGGCGTGCGTCGTCAGGGTTACGCCGTGGACAATGAAGAGAGCGTGCTCGGCGCCCGCTGCGTCGCGGCTCCGGTTCTCCGTGACAATCAAGAGGCGCTGGCGGCGATCAGCATCGCGGGCCCGGCCACAAGAATTAGTCCAGATAGAGTCCCCCTGTTTGCGACCACGGTTAAGGAAGCTGCTCGAAAGATTTCGCTCCAGATCAGCTTTCCGGAACCGCATCGTGACTCGGCAGCATAGCCACGCACCCTCCGAGCCCGGATTATTGCGGACTTGCTCGTAATCTCTCGCCCCTAAGCCGTCGCCGATCATGAATCACTGAAAAGGGGCGTCAACTTGGCGTTCACAGCCGCGTCCAAACCGCGGTCAGCTTCAACGCGACGGTTCAGGAAATCTCAGCCTCTGGCACTCGTCTTTCCGGTCCATCGACTTCGGCCTTGACATGACCTGCGACAAGAGACTATGAACAGGCGGATCATTGGAGCGGCACATGAAAATCACCTCCATCGAAATACGCGCTTGCCGGAATAAGCGCGCGGCAATGTCCGACTCCGAGATGCGCGCCGGCATTGTTTCCCCTTCCTGTGCCCTCCACCGCTGTTTTGTCGTGCAACAACAGAACGACGTTGGGCTTGATGCGCGCCCTCAGTCAACTCGGAGTAAAATGTCCCGAGCAGGTGAGCGTGGTCGGGTTTGACGATTTCGATTGGACCGAAATGTTTACGCCCAAGCTCACCACTGTGGTTCAATCCAGTTACGAAATCGGCAAGCGGGCGGTAGAAATGCTACTGCGAAGAATAGGGCCCGAGGGCGGTAGGCTAGAGGCTGGCGAAGAAACCCGCGTGGTCTTGAAAGCCCATCTCTGCGTTCGTGAGTCAACCGCTCCGCCTTCAACCTGACCCACCTGCTTATTGATTTTCGATTTGCTGTATAGGCGAAGCCGCCGCGGCGGAGGACTTGTCTACATTGTCGATAATACCTTCCAGCGATAGAGACTTGTTGGAGATCTCCGCCTTTCGCAGGTCGACCTGAGCGGCCTCACCCGAAGCTCGGCTTTACCTCAGCGGGGGGCTGCCTCACGGATTGTTTTCAGAAGCAGACGGCTTGGGACGTCTTGGGGGAAGAATTGAAGCGCCTTTTGAAGCGCTTCGGTTGCTTCATCGCGCCTGTTGAGGGAGAGATAGTTCTCCGCCAACAATCGATAAAGCTGAGCGTCGTAAGGCATCCGACTAAGGCCTCGCCGCAGGACATCAACCGCCTCGGAGGCCCGTCCGGAACGGGCGAGCAGACTAGCCAGGGCCTGATAGTCGCTTGAAGATGTGGACCCTAGGTCGATTGCGCGAGCCAGATAGCGGATCGCCGCGGATGTTCCCTCGGGCGTACCTTCTTGCTGTGCTTCGAGCGCCAGCGCTTCCAGAACCATAAGATTGTTGGATTCGGTTGCGGCGGTCTGCTTCAAGAACGTCATGTAACGCTGCCTGTATTACGGTTCTTCCTCTTCGGCAACGATGCGGTGATTGGTGAGTGCTGAATGCGCGATCTTCTTCACGTCCCGCTTCGGCATATGGCAGCCCGCGCAATCATTGGCTGGGGTCTTGCGAAGACGAAGCTCGAGCGGCACCGCGCAGCTCTTCTCTGTATGGCAGCTCAGGCATTTCTTTCGGTAGTACGCCGGAGCCTCTCGTTTCGAGGGCTGAATATGTGGATCGTGGCAGGTCAGGCAACTGAGCCGGCCACCGCTCGACTGGTAACACTTGCTCAATACCATGGAAAAGTTGTGCGCCAGGAGATCCGGCCGAGAGGGTGATTCCCGCTTGAGGGGAACGAGGAAAATCGCCTGCGTGTCGTCCAGAGGAGTCCCGGGGCGGAAATCGAAATAACCTTTGCCCGGCTGAAGCACCCTTGTGTCTCCACCCTCATGACAGTACATGCAGATGTTGTCTGCGAGCCACGAGGGAAGCTTGGCGGGATTTACGATCGATCGGTCGGGATCACCGGAAAGAGGTTCTCCGCTGATTCGCTCTTTGACGTGCAATTCGCCTGGCCCGTGGCAGTTTTCACAGCCAATCGCAAGTTCTCGAAAGGGAGGGTCGCGGTAAAGGCCGTTTCCGTTTGTCGAGGGCTGCGCCCGCCCACTGTGACAGGTAATGCAGCCGGGCAGGATGGGCCGGCTAAAGCCGTAGTCGCGAAACTCGTAACCGGGAGAGAGGCCCCAACTATTGATTTTCGTGTAGAAGGACACTGGGGCCTCGAACAGGTAGTTCCCACGACGGACAACGCAGGTGAAGCCGTTCGCCCCCGACCCGACGATCCATTCGATTTTTTGAGTGTCCCTGAAGATTTCTTTCCCATCTGGGTCTGTCTGGAA
>QHZM01000025.1 GCA_003224665.1 Acidobacteriota bacterium | reverse complement strand
CCCAGCAAGCTCAGAAACGGCTCGAAGAAAGAACGGCCGCCACCGAGAAAGAGTTGAAGAGATCCATGGAAGAATTCGCCGGGACCCTCCTGAAAGCGCAAGGACCCGATAAGCCTGACTTGAGCCTGGGCGACCCGAGCGGCCGTTCTGCGGACTCGAAAATCGAAGTTCAAGAGGAAACTGAGAAGGCGCACGAGAAAGTCGAGCAGCTCTTCGCCCAGCAGGCCGAAGAAGCCGGCAAGACCGTAGCATCCCGCGTCAACGCCGCAGCCGAGTCGTTGAACCGCGCTTCGAACGAGGCCGTCAGCAAAGTGCAGACTGCTGCGCAAAAGGTTGAGTCCGATTTGAAAGCTGCGTTCGCGGAAATCTCGAAACATCTTGCCGAGGGCCTCTCGGACCCTGCACTCGGAACTCTTGAGCGCCGGGTTGTAGCCATCGCCGAACCCCTCCAGGCCAAAATCGGCGAGGCCGTCCGCGCCACCGGGGATCAGGCCTCCCATCAATTGGAGCGCACGGCCCGAAGTCTAGTGGAAACCTCCGCCCAACTCATCCATAGGCACACGGAAGACGCGCTTGAAATGTTCAGCGAGAAGCTGGTGGACTCATCCAGGAAAGTTGTCCAGGACACCGAGAAGCAACTCTCAGCCGCGAAGACAAGCGCCGGGCTCTTCACCAGGGAAATCAGCGGGGCCATCGAAACGTGCCGCGACGGTTTCAGGAAAACCGTGGAGGAGCTCCATCAAACGGCCGAGCGAGAACTCGGGTCAGGTTTCGAACAGGCGCTCGAACGGCAGCGCCACACCCTGCAACTTCAGCTCCGGAAGACGGTGGATGAGGTGGGCGAACAGGCGCGCGTCGAAATTGGGGCCCACTCGAATCACGCCGCGCAGGAAGCCCGGGAGTCCGTCTACAAACAGATGGGTCAGGCGACCGTGATCCTGAAGGAATGGATGGACCAGGCGAGAGAGGCCCTTAGAGCGGACTCCCAGGGGTGTCTCGAACAGTTCACAAAACAGATCTCAGATGTTTCCAGCGCCGCGCTGGAAAAATACCGTCAGGACATGACGCTCTTGGTGGATGACCTCCACGGCCGGATGGAGAAAGCCGAGCGAGTCCTGGGCACGGGAGAAAGAGGGCCACAAGTAACCCCGGCGCCGGAAACCCGACCTTCCCCGGGCGGAGACGCGCGAATAGAACTTCAGAACGCAGTCGAAGAGTTCCTGAAAGTCGCCCTGGAGAGATTCCAGCCGAATAAGACCGCTTCGTAAAGGACGAAGCCATCGCCAGCTCTCGTACCTTCCGAAAGTCTCTCCCCTTTCGCGTTTGACGCTTCCGTGCAGCCAAGTCCCCGGCTGTTTCACCCTGAAACGTTTGAACTCATTCCGCATCGCTGAAGGCGGGCGTTTGACGAAAGACTCCTATCATCGATTCGCGACCCGTACACTTCCGCCCTTCTCCCCTCGGGTATTCTTTTCACCACACAACAAGCAAAAAGCCGCCGATCCTTAGTTTCAACCCTGGGCTCGCCTCTTCGAATCCCGCGCGTTGACTTGGCTCAGGGCGCGTCCTAAGATGGCGGGCAAGTCATCGGTCCAGCCCACATGATTGGCAAAACGGTTTCCCACTACCGGGTCGTTGAAAAACTCGGTGGGGGCGGCATGGGCGTGGTGTACAAGGCCGAAGACACCAAGCTCGGCCGGCTTGTGGCGCTCAAGTTTCTGCCTGAATCCGGTGCGACGCTGCACCCCTCACCCCCACCAGCCCCTCTCGCACAGGGAGAGGGTGGCCCGCAGGGGCGGGTGAGGGTGGCGCAGTACGATCCCCAGGCACTCGAGCGCCTCAAGCGCGAAGCTCGGGCCGCGTCGGCCCTCAATCATCCCAACATCTGCACGATTTACGACATCGACGAGCACGACGGCCAGCCGTTCATCGCGATGGAATTCCTGGAGGGGCAAACGCTCAAGCAGCGGCTGAGTGGCCACCACCCCCTTACCCCCTCTTCCGAGAGGAGGGGAGTCGCGGCTAGTGCCCCTCCTGGTTCAGGAGGGGGCCGGGGGGTGGTCGGGGCGATGCAGCTTGACACGTTGCTCGACCTGGCCATTCAGATTGCCGATGCGTTGGACGCCGCGCACACGAAGGGGATCATCCATCGCGACATCAAGCCGGCGAATATTTTTGTGACGTCGAGCGGCCAGGCAAAGGTTCTCGACTTCGGTTTGGCGAAATTGGCGTCACCGCGAGCCGTAGGGGCGATTCATGAATCGCCCCTACAACAGACGGCGGCCACGGCATCAATCGAACTAGAACATCTCACCAGCCCCGGCGTGGCGATGGGGACGGTGGCTTACATGTCACCAGAGCAGTCGCGTGGCGAAGAGCTGGACGCCCGCACCGACCTTTTCAGCTTTGGCGCGGTGCTCTACGAAATGGCGACGGGCCGTCTGGCTTTCACCGGCAATACTTCGGCGATGATCTTCACCGCCATTCTCACGCAGGCACCGACGCCACCCGTGCGTCTGAACCCTGACCTGCCGCCGAAGCTGGAAGAGATCATTAACAAGGCGCTCGAAAAGAACCGCAAGCTCCGCTACCAGACCGCCTCGGACCTGTCGGCGGACCTGAAGCGCCTCAAACGCGACCTCGATTCGGGCCGCGCGGCTACGGATGCGGTCCCGCTGGCCAGGACCGTGCCCCGACGTTCGCGAGGGCGAGTGTGGGCAGCGGCTTCAGGCGCCGCGGTTGCGATTGTGGTGCTCGCGGGGACTGCGGTCTGGTACAGTCACTCCCGGCGGCCCTCTCTGCCGTCTCCCCCACCAATCTCCAGTCCTTCTGAGCCCGCTGTGCGCACCGTCGCCGTGCTGCCCTTTCGGGAGCTGGCCGCCCGACCCGGAAATGAGACCTGGGGCATTGGCATGGCGGACGCTATTATCAGCCGGCTGGCTTCACTGAAGAATCTGGCGGTCCGTCCGACCAGTTCGGTTTTGAAATACGCAAACTCCGCCGCCGACCCCGCCCAAGTGGCGCGAGAGCTCGAAGTTAATTCAGTGCTCGACGGAACTTTCCAGCGCATTGGGGGAGTGATCCGAGTCTCGGTCCAGTTAGTGGACCCCCAGACCCGGTCCGCGCGCTGGGCAGGCCGCTATGATTTGCGCACCGACGACATGCTGAAGTTCCAGGACGAAGTCGCGCAGAAGGTCGTCGAAGGCTTGAGCGTCCAGGTCTCGGAGGCCGAGCACCAGTCCTTGAGCGCACCCATGACCGCGTCGCCGGAAGCCTACAGCCTCTACCTCGCGGCGCGTTTCTATCGGAACGAATACTTCATGCGCTCGCGCCTGGAAAGCATCCATCAAGGCAGACGCTTGATCGAGCAGGCCATCGCCAAAGACTCGAATTTCGCCGAGGCGTATGTCTTGCTGTCCGAATTCTATTCTATGGAGAGCGCGAACTTTGTGGAGAATTCTCGGGAGAACCTGGCTCGCACGGAAGAGGTGGCCCGTCAAGCTATTCGGCTCAACCCTCGCCTGCCTGACGCGTACACCGCACTCGGCGTGGCCTATACCGAATCGGGGAGGAACACCGAGGCCATCAGGACCTTGAGGCAGGCGTTGACCATGGCGCCCAACTCCGATTGGACCCTGGACATTCTCGGCTATGCGTACCACTACGCAGGTCTCAACGATCTGGCGGAGCAGGCTTATCGGCATTCGATCCAGCTCAACCCTGCCATGCGCCGGATTTACTGGATGCACGCGCGAATGCTGCTTTACCTTGGGCGCGCTCAAGAAGCCGAACAGGAGATGCGCCGGATCCTTGCCGAGAGCCCCGACCAATTCAAGGTCATGGCCTACCTGGGGGAATTTCTCTATTACCAGCGCAGACTCGAAGAAGCCGAGCCGGTCATCGCTCGGGCGGTGGACCTAGGTCGCTCGAGTGGCGACGACGTGCCGCTGTGGTTCTCGGCATTCTTGCACGCCTCGCGCGGCGAGCGAGGCAAAATTGACCCGACGCTTTTCAGGATTCGGCCGGAAGAAGTGATTGACGGCGACCTAGCCTACTGGGCGGGCGGTATGTACGCCCTGCTCGGCGAGAATGCACAGGCGCTCACCTGGTTTCGCCGCGCCGTCGAGCTCGGGAATCACAACTATCCCTGGTTCGAGCATGACAAGAACTACGACCGGCTGCGCGGCAACCCGGAATATCAACGCATCATGGCCGATGTCCGCCGCCACTGGGAGCATTACCGGAAGCTTTTTGGCGCGCCTTAGCGTGAGATGATCGGCAAGACCGTTTCTCACTATCGGATTTTCGAGAAGCTGGGTGGGGGCGGCATGGGCGTGGTGTGCAAGGCCGAAGACACCAAGCTCGGCCGGCTGGTGGCGCTCAAGTTTTTGCCTGAATCTGGTGCGACGTTGCATCCCTCACGCCCACGAGCCCTTCTCCCAAAGGGAGAGGGTGGCCCGCAGGGGCGGGTGAGGGCGGCGCTGTACGACCCGCAGTCCCTCGAGCGCTTTAGGCGCGACGCGGGACAGCCCGATCGGCGCTACAGGGCACATCCTTCCCCGCCGCTCAAGATGGCACGTGGGACGGATGGCGACGTGAAATCACCGCTACGGGGGGCCACCACAGCAGTCGTCTCTGCGCGAGGGACGGTGCCAGGCTCCGTCGGCGAACGAACGCCCGCCCGCGCGCGCGACAGGGCGGATTTTGCGGCCGCTGCCCTGCCGTTCGTCACCTCACGGTCCCTTACCGGGCTCGGCGGCCGCGCTTATCTTGGCTTCTACAGAGAACAAGTGGAAATCCGAATAGGTGTGCCGGTTGCGTCGCAGTTTACCCTTCCACTCCACCGTCACCACGACATCGCGAGGCAGCCAGAAGGAAAGAGGAACATCCTTGAAGCGCACTTCACTGTATTGGACCTCCGTGGTTTCCCGGTCCAGTCGAGCTCTGGCTACGGGGTTTAACAAGTCCGTTCGCATGCGGATGACCTGGTAAGTGTTGCAATCAATCCATGCCACGCCTTGAGACAAGGTAAGCGCCTCAGCGTCGCTGGCCCTGAAGCGTGCCATCAACCGGGCGACCTCGGGCCGTTGAGCGAAGGCGACCACATAAGTTTCGTAACTCTCCATTCGCTGGCGTCCCAAAAGGACAAACGTCGAATCCGTCTGATAGGCGGGGAGGAGGAAGTGCGAAGTCGACGCAAAGCCGGTGGTGAGAATGTAACCCTGCTCCGGTGTCCCCGGCAAGGGGCGAGCTTCGCCTCTGCGGTTTGTGCGGTATTCCTCCAGAGCCGGCCGCGAGGGGTCAGGCCAGGTCAGGAGCCAATACTGATATTTCTGGTCGAGGGACGAGCTAACCCTGCCGTCGCGGCGAAGGAGTTCCTGGCGGACTTCCTCCCGCGAAGTCGTACTATGAAAATCGCGGAAGAACGCCTCTACACGTTCTCCGACTTCTTGCAGGATGGAGGAGAGTTCTTCCTGGCTTTTCGCCGGCTCGAGTCCTTTGAGCTCGGGTAGAGTCTCCAACAATTCCTCCGGTGTCTGCTTGACCACCGTCTTCGAAGCGCTCGCTTCCGATTCAAATTCCAGTTCCATCCGGTCAGTCAATTTTATCCACCAGAAACGGACGAGTCTGGGCAAATCCTTCGGCTTCCTTCCACCCAGGTAAGTCCGCATTTCAGCCTGGGCATCGTTCGGCTTGGCCTCCCCGAGGAGGGCCTGCGCCCGCAGCAAACGAGCCTCTGGGGAAGCGCCCGCCTGGACCGCCCGCGCAAGATACGTGTCGGCCCCTGACCAATTTTGCTGGAGCAGATAGGCCCGGCCAAGTTCCTGGAGCGCGAGTGGACTTTGAGGTTCCGTGTCCAAGGCCTGCAAGAAGAACTTGGCTGCCGTTTGTGGATTCCCTCGCCAACATTCGAGGACCCCGAGGATCAAGTTGGGTTCGGACCTCCGGCTTCTTTGCTCCACCGACGCATTCAGGGCGGCCGACTCGGTGAGTTGCCGGGTGGCGCCGGACCAACTCCCCGCCTCCAGCATCGCCAAGGCCTGCAGGGTGCGAAACTCGACGCAATTCGGTTCGCGTTCCACGGCCTTTGCGAGACGCCGAAGGGCGCCGTCCGTATCGCGGGCGTCGAGAAGAGCCTGG
>QHZM01000528.1 GCA_003224665.1 Acidobacteriota bacterium | reverse complement strand
CGCGTGGCTTTTCAAACGTGGTTTTCTATTGCGAGAGGGGTTCGTTCTTTGCGGATGTGGAGGAAGTGGTTGAGTACCCATAATGGGCCCACGACCAAATGGGCCAGGTTGCCGAGGAACGCGGGGGCGCGTTTCTCGTAGATTCCGTGGCCGATCGTCTGGAGAAACCAGCCTGACAAGAACAGGCCCAGCGCCAGCGGCCAGTGAATTTTGCGCCCCAGAAGGTAAAGGACCAGCATTGCTACGACCATTGCTGCGCCAAGCTTTGCGTCAAGGATGACGTAAACGAGCCCCACGACAACGACCAGCACGAGGGCTAAATCGACCGTGAGTTGTCCCAGTTGAATTGTCGTAACCGCCAGCAAGCCGAGCGTCCCGAGGATGATCAGCGGGATACCTACCAAGTGGCAGTATTTGTTTCCGCTCGAGTGGTGATGACCTTCATAGTCGGCCCAAAGGCGGTCGAGTCTGCTGGCCACTTCGAAGCCTCCCGCGTTCGTATTGCCAATGGGATTTGACGGCCATTCTAGCGGGGAACCCTGGCAAAGTCTACGAGTCTTGCGGGGTCGAGGGGGCTCTAATTCGCTCCGCGCGGGAATTTATTCCGATCGCGCGTGCAAAGGTTCCGTTGAGATACGGACGGCGGTGAGCTATTGCGCCGCGTCGCAAAAGTAATGCGATGGCTGCACCCGCTTCTCGCGGAATAGGTAGGGCGCGGCTGGAAGCTACGGGAAACTATGAAGTCGTAGCGGGGCAGGAGATTGTCTGGCACCCGGAAGTCGCGAAGCGGGAAGGGAGGCGGTTGCTGGAGGCGGGCGTCGAAGCGACCATCCTCAACTATGCTGTTTGGTGTTTCCCGCACTTGACGCTTATCGCCACGGAATTTGCCCCGGGCCCCTATCTGATGTTCTCGAACATCAACCCGCGTTATCCGGGCATGGTCGGGATGCTGGCCGCGGCAGGGGGAATGGACCAGGTTGGCCGCTTTCACGAGCGGGTCCAGGGGGACGTCGTCGACAGCCGCGTCTTTGCCCGCGTCGAAAAGTTCCTACGGGCTGCCGTCGCCGTGACTCGGCTGAAGGGCGAGACCTTCGGCCTCTACGGAGGCAGGCCGATGGGCATGTACACGGCCGTTGCGGCCGCCGACCAGTGGAAGCGGGACTTTGGAATCGACGTCGAACATATTGACCAGTACGAAATCATCCGGCGCTCGGACCTTGTTGACCGCGAAAAAGTGGAGCACGCTTTCAACTGGCTCGAGAAGATGCTGGGGAAAAACATTCATTACGACGGCAAGAAGCTGACGCCGGAACTTTTGAACCGGCAGGTCCGCAGTTACTATGCCTGCCAGGAGATTAACCGCGAAAAGGCCATCGACTTCTTCGGCATAAAAGCCCAGCCCGAAATGACCGATCACTTCGCCACCGAGGACATCATCGACGCTTTTTCGAACGATCCCTACGACTGGGACGGCCCCAAGGAGCCGGTGGTCTGCGCCACGGAGGCGGATATGGACGGCGCCCTGACCATGGAACTCTTCAAGCACGTAACGGGCGAGCCGGTCCTCTTCGCCGACGTGCGCCACTACGACGCCGAGGACAATTTCTTCGACCTCTGCAACTCCGGGGCGCACGCGACATTCTTCGCAGGCCGCTCGAAGTCACCCGCCGACAACCTTCCGAAAGTCCATTTCTGGCCGGAGATTTTTTATTTTCCGGCAGGCGGCGCGTCGGTCATGCACTTTGCGCAGCCGGGTGAGGTCACCCTGGCGCGCCTGACTCGAAAGAACGGCAGGTACTGGATGGCGATTGTGCCCGCCGATTTCATCTTGTTCGACGAGAAGAAGAACTGGGCAAAAGCTGAGGCTACGACCAAAGAGTGGCCCCACGCTTTCGCGCGCCTGAAGGTCTACGCGGATGAATTCCTGGCCACGTATGACTCAAACCACATTCATGGCTGCTACGGCAACTGGACGGATGAGCTGGTCCATATCTGCCGCATCTTCAAAATCGATTTCCACGTTTACGCTTAGTCCCAATCGGGTTTTCAGGTCCCGGCATATCTCTGGTGAAGTGCTAAGGCGCCAGGGATGTAGACCTTGATTTTCTTGAGACGCGGTTTTATGCTCAAGCTGGCGCCGGGCTATGCGGCCTTTTCGGGCATAGGAATAAGGATGTTCCCGGCAAGCCGGTCGAGCCTAGGTTTCGGCACGAGAGTCCCGCGATCTTCGGCCGGTTCAAAGCGCAAGTAGTCTCGTAATTGTTTGAAAATAAATAAGATATTTCGGGCATCGAATCGGGCAACCGCCATGCCCGAAGTTTGCTTCTCGGACCCGCAGGAGGCCATGCCGTGAAATACAAAGTTTTGCTGGTGATGCTGAGCTTAGCGTGTGCTGCGCAAGCGAGGGGGCCGCGGTTCTACCAGAAGGGTGTGCTGACGGACATGAACGCCGTCGAGTGTGGTTATGAAGAAAAGGGCGGCCAGGGCGTAACG
>QHZM01000024.1 GCA_003224665.1 Acidobacteriota bacterium | reverse complement strand
GGCCGGGGGAATTAACGGAATCCACCATCCCTTCATCATCGCAGTCTGAGCGATAAGGCTGAGCAACATCAAGCCGCTGATCGTCAAGACCACGAATCGCACGGTCGATCGTCCCAGATATCCGATCAGTCCCCCTAGAAGTCCCCACATCAGAATCCAGAGGGATTCTTGGGGTTCGCTTAGAGTCGCCAGCGGCGAGAGTCCATCAAGGGCGGCGCCCAGCAACTGGTTAACCATGACAGCATGCACGAGCACCCCGTACACAGTTCCGCGGTCCCCAACAAGGCCCGAGCTGTCAGGAATGTGGAAGACATCCGGCACGCTTGTGGCCGTGACTCCAACCAACACAATTTTCCCTTGGATGGCCTCGCCTGGGATCTGGCCAGCAAGAAGGGTGCTTAACGGATAAGAAGGAACTGGACGGCTCGTTCCCATATAATCAAGGAGCACTTGATAGCCTCGAGCATCGACCCCGACATAGCCGCCATCATTGGGTTCCAGCGGTCTGAAAGTGGTTTGTCCCAAGCGGAGATGCTGAGGGTTCACCAAGTCTGGTTGGGGTGTGATCCCTGCCGCTTGCAGGTACTGTATTGCAAGGCGTAGAGCAAACGAAGATGCGCTTTCTTCCCCCTCATCCATAAAGAGCAGGCCTCGACGCACAATCCCATCGCGATCTAGAAGCAGATCATTAAAGGCGACTCGGTCGGTACCTCTCAACACCGCTGGCGGGTTGACCCTGGCATGGGCGTCACGACCGAATTTCATGACCATGATTATGTTCGGATGAGTCGCCAGGACCGACTCAAGCGCTTTCTGCCCTGGAGGAACTGGGATATCTCGATAGATATCAATCCCAATGGCCCTTGGCTGGTGTTGAAGGAGCTTATCCAAAGCCCGGGCCAGCGTGGCATCCGTCAACGGCCAGCGGCCCATCGCCTGAATATCCTGCTCCGTGATGCCGATCAGCATGATACGTGAATCAAGGGCCCTCACGCTCGGTCGTGTTTTCATGGACCAGTCGTAGGCAAGAAGTTCCCACGGTTCCAGCACGCTGGTCATTCGAAGCAGGAGAACGGCAATCCCAACAAACAAGCCAACCAAACGCCCAGGCAACCGAGGAGAACGTAACGCTTCAAAAACAGCATGCATCAGACCAGATCTCCATCAGAGCCAGTTATTGAGCAAGAGAAATGCCGCCCAGTATGCAGGGTGGGAATAGACCGGATCATTCAGCATCTTCAATTGCGCGCGTTGAAGCGCAACAGCTTTGGACAGCGACGGATCCTGAAGTTGACGGTAAAACTCCGATACCAACTTCGTCGAGGCTTCGTCGCTGATAAGCCATAGGGTTGCAAGGGCACTTGTTGCGCCCGCCTTGATCGCCACCCCGGCAAGGCCTAAGGCCGCCCGATCATCCCCCGCGGCGGTCTCGCACGCACTGAGGACCAGTAGTGCCAGAGGAGCATCCCTGAACCGGTACAGGCCCACAAACTGTTCCAACCGGTCCATGGTCAGCTTATCGTCAAAAGTGAGCAGAAAGGACTTCTTGACATCGCTCTCAAATTGACCGTGTGAGGCGATATGCACCATCGAAAACGGCAGCTCCTTTAACTCTTTCTCCATTCTGGAGACCACAAACTCTCGATTGAGCAAAAGGGTTCCTCCATAAAGGCGCTTAATGGTTTGCAGCTCCTCAGACACATGCGTTAAGGGCGGAAATCCCTGCACCGCTTCAGTGAGACCGGCCGAAAACGCTGTGATCGTCTC
This sequence comes from Acidobacteriota bacterium, assembly GCA_003224665.1. Lineage (GTDB taxonomy): Bacteria > Acidobacteriota > Terriglobia > UBA7540 > UBA7540 > QHZM01. Next base: position 5,091 of record QHZM01000024.1, on the reverse strand, counting down.
GCGTCTCAGAGGACGAGGATCTGTGAGGGTAAGGCTCGGCGTCGTCGCCACCGCGTACTTGCTGATCAGAAACCGCTCGCCATCGTGCAGAGCCGCCATCGGAATGGTCCGTAGCGCGCCGTCCGGCACAATCACCAGGGTGTTGATGGAGAACTGCGACAAGCTCGGCTCGAACGGACGAATTAGCCAGGTATAGAGCTGTTGGGCGTGCGGCAAATATTCACGGGTGGTGCTCTTCTCCAGCTTGTGGCGGAAGGCTCGGATTTCCTCTGTGAGCCTGTCATTGCTGACCGGCACGATGAAGCGTTGCAGCCCGCTCGGCAGGCTGACCAGCAGTTCCGTGCGGTCCGGCAGAATGATCGGATAGATGACGGCGGCTTTCCGTGACACCTCGTCCAAACTCGTGGTGCGAGACTGGCGCGCATCCACGCAATCGTCCTGGAAGTAATCCCGCAGCTCGGCCGCTTTGAACAGTTCGACCGCTTCCCGCGCTTTTGTGAGATAGACCTGGGCCTCCTTGGGCTCGGACGTCGCCGCTGCGCGTTGCAGGAGGAGATCGGCCAACTCATAGAACAGGCGGCCGCCCGACTCGCGGAATGGGACCGCTATGCCACCGGACCCGACAGCCATTTCCGGACGAATTGATTGAACCGTCTCGGCGGCCCGAGCGTAGGCGGCAATGGCCACATCGAGTTGTCCCAGCGCTTTCAGCAGGCGTCCGGTCTGCCACTGCCAGCGGTAGAGCGATTCTGGAGCCTGCACTCGTTGGGCGGCCGCCACCGCGAGCCGGGTCAGAAGGAGGGCCTCCTGATACCGCTGTGCCTGCTCGTAGAGATGAGCTCGATAGCCGAAGGCGTAGGACGCGGCGCGCGCATCACCAATCCCTTGTGCCACCACGGAGGCGTCTTCGAGCACCGCAGCGGCGAGGATCAACAGTTGCTCGCCGGCATCGGCCCTCCGCGAACGAAGTCCTGCGTACCCCAAGGCAAGGTTGATCAGTCCATACGCCTTATCATGGGAGTCCGGCAGGCTCCGGAGTTGCGGGAGCGCCTGGTCGAACCAGGTTTTGGCCTCCTCGGTCCGGTTGAGCCGTAGTAAAGTCTGTGCCGAGTTGACCGTGGCAATGGACGCAGCCGCAGGGCGATGGGCCGCCTCGGCAAGCTTCCGGGATTCTGCGAACGCCTCGAGTGCTTGAGCCTCCTGCTGCTGGGCCGCGCGTAATTTGCCCAGGTTGTTCAGGATGATCGCCGACCGAGGAGCGTCGCCCGCTTCCTTTGCCAGACGAAGCGCATCTAGTAGGTACTGTGACGCCGCATCCATCCGCCCCGCTTCGAGGTACACCTGGCCGAGAGCCCCCATCACGGTGGCGAGTCGGTTCCGATCTCGGGTGGGCTGGACCAAGGTGAGCGCCAGCTCCAGACTTTGTGCTGCCTTCGTGGAGTAGCCAAGCGCCAGATAGGCCTGAGCGAGGCCAGTGAGCGCATCACTTTGCTCGAGGGGCCGCTCTGCCTGTGCGAAGGCTTGAGCGGCTTCCTGCCAGCGCATGACCGCTTCCCCAAACGCGCCTTGCTGGAACAACTGGGAGCCCTGTTGGAGAAGCGTACCCGCTGAGGGCGGACCCGAGCGCTCCGGGGATTGCGCCAAGAGCGGTGCCGAAACGAACAGGATCAGAATGGCCGCAGCGATCAAGAGCAGGCTCCTCCGGACCTCCAAGCCCGGGCGCGGATTAGAGAGCCCAGGAGTCCGGAAACTTCGCCGCCGTCCATGCGTGCACTGCGAGTCGTATGCCATGGTCCTCATCCTCATGCTTACAAGACCTGAACGACCAGCTGCAGGTGAATACCATAATCCTGCAAGTCGTTACGAGGATTCGTGATGTGGTTCAGACGGTTGCCCCAATACACCTCGAAATACCCACGATTCTGCGGGAGGAAGTTAGCCCGCAACCCAAGCCCGGCGCTCGCAAGAAATTCCCTTGATGGGGTCACCGGGTCATTTCCATTGTTCCACGCATTCCCATAATCCAGAAAGGCAGCAATCTGCAAGAGGTCCTCAGTCTGAGCCGAACGGAGCATGGGGAGCCGCGCCTCCACTGTCGCCACCATCGCGTTATCCCGGACCAGCGTGTTTTCACGGTATCCCCGCACGGAGAACCGGCCTCCGACCGGGAACTGTTCGACCGGAAAGAGACTGTCGCTGGCCAGTTGCACGTCATACCGGCCGAGAACCTGCAGACCCCAGAGGCGATCCAGACGTTGGACCGCCTGGACCTGGCCCAACCAGGCGAAGAACCGGCCGTCCGGTACCTGTACCCCGTTGACGAACCCGGGGTTAATCGTGGCACCCAGCACGTTGAGCCCGACGGAAAATCGTGAGCGGACCGCGAACACCGTGGATGGAGTCCGATAGAGCCATTCCGGGATAAATCGCAACGCACTCACAACCGCCGCATCATTCTGGGAACCCGGAATCAGGTTGAAATTGGGGAAGCCGGGTAGAATCGTCTTGTTAAAGAGACGCTCGCCGGTGACACTGAAGTTTACCTGATGATTGAGCGTCCGATAGACGGGCTGCAATAGGGACAGGCCGAAGATCTCGGACTGACTGCTAATATTGAGTGTGTTGAACGGGGCTTCGACGACGAGAAAATCATTGCGCCGATACGAAGCACTGAGGGTCGTGTCATATGGAGTAAATGGGATCGAATACGAGGTATCGATCAGCGGATTGACTCCTTCCGAACGTCCGTAGGTGAAGCTGAACGGATCGCCATGGCCCGTCAGGTTCTGGTGCGACACCGTGCCCAGGCCACGCTCGGCGCCTACCACGGGGGTCTGAAAATTGTTGAACTCGACCCAGGCCTTGTAGGGACTGGTCTCGGCCACCTTGACGTGCAACTCGGCCTCGCCACGCACGACCCCCGGCTGCAGCTCCGCGTTGATCCGTGCGAGGCGCGGATCCTGCTGCAGCAATTGGAGCCGCTCCTGCAAGACCTTGATGTTGACCGGGGGGCCGGCGCTGAGCGCGATCCGGTCACGCAAATAGCTGGGCCAGAAATGCGTGGTTCCTTCGATATCGATGCGGCTCAGCTTTCCCTCGATGATCTGAATCGTGATAATGCCTTCTGTGACGGTCTGGTCGGGAATAACCGCGCCGGAGGTCACGTACCCGTGATTGACGTAGTAGAGCGTGAGCGCCTGACGCAGCGATTCGAAATCCTCGGAGGTGAGTTCCCGGTTGACATAAGGCGCCGTGACTGCGGCCAACTCTTCGGCCGAAAAGACCGTGTTCCCGATAATCCGGATCTCACGCACAAACACGCGCAGCAGGGGCGCCCGGGGCTTCTCGGGTGGTGGAGGAGCAGGGGGAGGGACGAGCGGGGGAGGCTGTGGCGGCACGGGTTCCTCCTTTTGGAGCGGTGGGGGAGTACCCGAACGGCCCGTTGGGTCGATCACCGGCGGCAGTGGGGTGCTGGGAAGCATTTGGGCTTGGGCATTCATGACCGAAGCGCTAGCCACAAGAAGGACCACCCAAAGCAAAACCTGCTGACCCGTCCGCGGACAGATGGCCGTTTCGCGCGGGCCGCGGCCTCCGCAACGCGCGGTCATAAGCCACAACCAAGGCGATCCCCCCACAGGAACAACCCGGCGAGTGGCCCCATGTGCCGCACGCGTCGCAGTTGCAGGGTTTCCCCAGACGGTGCCGGGACTGCGAAAATCCCATCGGGCTCGGCGTCGGCCGCCCTGGCCAGCCCGGCGCCCGCTTCGCCCTGGGCCAGCAAGGGACTGGAGAGCCAGCCTCCGGGTTCCGGTGGCAGGTTGTCTCGGCCCACTTGGACAAAACTGCTGGTCTGCCCGCCTTGCAATTTCGCGGCGCACTGCGCCCGCAATAATACAGCGGCGTGCAGGGCCGAGGCGGATAACGGCACCAGCGTCTGACTCAGGTTCGACAGGGGTGAGTTAATTGTGATGGTCCCACTGACGCCCTTTGCCGACGAGGCATCCACCACGCTCAACGCGTCGGGTAAGAAGGCCTGGCTCGCCACGATCGTAATGTTTCCCCCGGTTCCCGCAAAAGCATTGGCCCGAATCTGGCTGTTCTGGAGGATCACAAAGTCCGGATCGATCATAATGTTGCCCCCAATCGTCGTGGTCTTCTCCGGATTGCCGACCGACGAGGTGATGCGGCTATCGATCGCGCTGAACATCCCGTTGACCTTGACCGTGATATTCCCGCCGTCTGCCAGCGACGCGGACGTGCTGAGGCTGCTGTTCTGCATCCCAAAGGTGTTGCCGGGAACGTCTGGATTAATTCTGATATCGCCGGCGTTCCCCAGCCCCGTACTGGCGCTGGACAGGGTAGCGCTGCCTTGCAGTGTGACGCTGTTCGCCTTGAGCGTGATGCTGCCGGCGTTGCGGGTGCCCGAGGTCTCGGCCGTGACGCTCCCACCCGCCATGGTCAGTGTTGGTGCTGTGAGTGTGATATTGGGCCGCGGATCACCAGGCAGGTCCACACCGTTGGTGACGCTGGCCGAAATTGTAGGATTTGTGAGAGTAATGGCCTTTGCGTCTACCGAAATGCTGCCGCCTTGGCCGGTATTGGCCGCACTGGTGGCGATCGTGCTGTTGGTCAGCGTGACCGCATCCGCCGGGGAGGCCAGCCCTTGGATGGTGATTGAGCCGGCATTGCCCGTCGCCGTGCCCGTACTGCTGCTCGAAATCGCCGAGGTGCCCATAAGGTTCAGCGTCCCGACCTTCGCTGTGATGCTTCCGGCGTTGCCGCTGCTGCTGGTGCTCGTGGTGATCGTGCTATCGCTCAGGTTCAAGGCCGGGGTGCTGATGATCACTGTCCCTGCGTCGCCGGCGGCTGTAGTCGAACTCGTGATGCTGCTACCGCCGGCCAGGCTGACTGTGTTGCCCGTCGCGGTGATTGTGATGGCGCCAGCGTTTTGCGGCCCCGCGGTGGCGGCTGAGACCGTTGACGCATTGTTGAGGGTGAAGGAGCCGGCCGCCACGACGATGTCGCCGCCCGCCCCGGTTCCTTCTGCGTTCGTCAACAGGGAGCTGTTGGTGAGGGTCATGGCAGTGGCCG
>QHZM01000023.1 GCA_003224665.1 Acidobacteriota bacterium | reverse complement strand
CCGGGCGAGGTCTTTCGCGGCAAGGTCGCCTATCTTTGGCCGCATCTCGATATGCAAACGCGCACGCTTAAGGTCCGCATGGAGTTCCCCAATCCCGATTTGAGGCTGAAGCCCGAGATGTACGGGCACGTCGAGCTGAAGATTCCCCTTGGGCGGCGGCTGGTCGTTCCAGACTCGGCGGGCCTGGATTCAGGGACGCGGCAGTTGGTCTTTGTGGAGAAGGGGCCGGGGATGTTCGAACCCCGCGACGTGAAGCTTGGAGTCCGCAGCGACGGCTACGTGGAAGTCCTGCAAGGCCTCAGACCGCGAGAGGTTGTCGCCAGTACGGCGACGTTCCTGATTGATTCGGAGAGCCAGCTTCGCGCTGCGCTGGCGGGGATGAGCCTGGGGACGATGGTCACGGAAATCGAGGGCCGGCCCGCCCGCTCGGCTGGCGCGGCCCCCTCGGGTGTGCCCCAACTTCAAATCGACCTTCGGACGCAACCGGAACCGCCTCGCACCGGGAAGAACGCGGTGAGCATTCGCGTGCGCGATTCGGCGGGGAAGGCCGTGGACAACGCAAAAGTTACGGTTGTGTTTTTCATGCCGGCGATGCCGGCGATGGGAATGTCCGCCTCGCGTTCTGAAGCGGCCCTGGATTTTGCGGGCGCCGGCGAATATCGCGGCGAAATTGAACTGCAGACCACCGGCGCCTGGCAGGTGACGGTGCGAGTTGGGAAGGACCAGAAAACGCTCGGGACCGCGCAGTTTGCGGTGACGACGCGATAGAGCTGACGTTTCCCGCGGCGGTCGCGGCGGGACGTTCGCAGAAGTTCGAGGGAAACCATGATCGGAAAGATCATCGAAGTTTGCGCGAAGAATCGAATGATGGTGTTTATCGTCGTCGCATTTTTAGTGCTCGGCGGGCTTTGGTCGTTGAAGCACGTGCCGCTCGACGCCGTACCCGACCTTTCGGACGTGCAGGTCATCGTGTTCACCGAATGGCCCGGCCGCAGCCCCGACTTGATGGAAGACCAGGTCTCCTACCCCATCGTCAGCGCGTTTATCTCCGCCCCGAGGGTGAAGACGGTGCGGGGGTTCAGCGACTTCGGGGTGTCCTATGTGTACGTGATCTTCGAGGATGGCACCGATCTTTATTGGGCCCGGTCCAGGGTGCTCGAGTACTTGCAGGGCATTCGCGGAAAGCTGCCGGCGGGCGTCAATCCCACGCTGGGCCCCGACGCCACCGGCGTGGGCTGGGTGTACGAATACGCCCTGGTGGACGAGACGGGCCAGCGCAACATCGCGGAGCTGCGCACGCTCCAGGACTGGTACCTCCGCTACTGGCTGGCGAGCGTCCCGGGCGTCGCCGAGGTGGCGGCGATCGGCGGCTTCGTGAAGCAATATCAGGTGCAGGTGGACCCGAACAAGCTCTCGGCTTACCGCATCCCGCTCAAGACCGTGGTGGAAAATATTCAACGCAGCAACAACGACGTCGAAGGCCGGCTACTCGAATTTTGGGGCCGCGAATATATGGTCCGAGGGCGTGGCTACATCAAGAGCATCGCGGACATCGAGAGCGTCCCGGTGGGCTCGGACGGGCGAGGCACGCCCATCCTGGTGCGCGATGTGGCGCGGGTGACGCTGGGCCCCGATTTGCGGCGCGGCGCTGCGGAACTCGATGGCCGAGGCGAGGTCGTCGGAGGCATCGTCATCATGCGTTTCGGCGAGAACGCCCTGAACGTGATCGAAAGAGTGAAAGAGCGCCTGCACGACGTCCAGAAGTCCCTGCCGCCCGGCGTCAAGATCGTCGCGACCTATGACCGCTCGGAACTCATTCTCCGCTCGATCGACACCTTGAAGAAGACCCTCACGGAAGAACTCCTCATCGTTAGCGCGGTCATCCTCGTGTTCCTCTGGCACATCCCGAGCGCTCTGATCCCTATCCTTACCATCCCCATCACCGTAATCATTTCCTTCATTCTGATGAAGCTCTCCGGGGTGACGTCGAACATCATGTCCCTCGGCGGAATCGCGATTGCCATCGGCGTGATGGTGGATGCCGCCATTGTAGTGGTGGAACAGACTCACAAGAAACTCGAGCAGTGGGACGCCGAGGGGCGCCAGCGCGACTATCACCGGGTCGTGATCGAGGCCGTCAAGGAAGTGGGCGGGCCGAGCTTCTTCTCTTTGCTGGTCATCGCCGTCTCCTTCATGCCGATCTTTGCACTCGAGGCGCAGGAAGGGCGTCTGTTCAAGCCGCTGGCGTTCACGAAAAATTTCGCCATGGCGATTGCCGCTGTCCTCGCCATAACCCTTGACCCGGCGATGCGGCTGCTTTTTACGCACGCCCAGCCTTTCACGTTCCGCCCGCGCTGGCTGGCGAAAGTAGCGAACGCGGTCCTCGTGGGCAAGATTCACCGTGAGGAGAAGCACCCGCTCAGCCGAGTGCTGATGTGGATGTACCAGCCCGTCGTGGAGTTCGCTCTGCGCTTCAAGTGGCTGGTCGTTCTGGCGGCGGCGGCCGTGGTGGCCGTGACCGTGCCCGTTTACTTTCGTCTCGGCTCGGAATTCATGCCACCCTTGAACGAGGGCGTGCTCCTCTATATGCCGACGGCCCTGCCGGGGCTTTCCGTCACCGAGGGGACAAGGCTGCTCCATCTTTGGGAATGGTCAACACGACGATCGTGCTGAAGCCCAAGGAACAATGGCGGTCGGGAATGACTTTTGAAAAGCTCGTCGCGGAAATGGACCGAGCCTTGCAGTTCCCGGGCTTCCCGAATACCTGGACGATGCCGATTCGCAACCGGCTCGACATGCTCTTGACCGGCGTGAAGACCGTCGTGGGGATCAAAATCTCAGGCACGGACCTCACAACCATCCAGAAGCTCGGCGAGGAGATCGAGACCATCGTGCAAGGAGTTCCCGGGACGCGGTCGGTGTATGCCGAGCGAGTCGCCCAGGGTTACTTCACGGACATTCGAGTGGACCGCGAAAAGGCAGCGCGCTACGGCCTGACCGTGGGCGATGTGGAAGAAGTGATTCAGTCGGCGATCGGCGGTGAGAACATCACGCGCACCATCGAGGGGCGCGAGCGCTATCCCGTGAACGTGCGCTACGAGCGTGGCCTTCGCAGCGACCTCGATGCGCTCCGCCGCGTGCTCGTTGCCACTCCGTCGGGCGCGCAGATCCCGCTCGGGCAGGTGGCGGACATCCGCTTTGCCACCGGCCCGAGCATGATCCGCGACGAAAACGGGCTTTTGGCGGGCTACGTTTACATCGACATGGGCGGGCGCGACCTCGGCGGTTATGTCAAAGACGCGCGCGCGGCGGTCGAGTCGAAGCTGCCGCTCTCGGTTGGTTATCATCTCACCTGGACGGGCCAGTACGAATACAAGCAGCGCGCCGAGGAGCGGCTCGCCCTCGTGGTCCCGGTCACGCTGCTCGTGATTTTGGTCTTGCTTTATATGAATACCGGGTCGGCCGTCGAGACGGGCATCATTCTTCTCGCCGTGCCGTTTTCGGCCGTCGGAGCCATCTGGCTCCTCTACGGGCTGGGTTACAACATGAGCATCGCCGTCTGGGTCGGCTTGATTGCGTTGATGGGCGTTGACGCGGAGACCGGAGTGTTCATGCTCCTCTACCTCGACCTCGCTTATAAGGAGATGCGCGCGGGCGGGCGAATGAAGAGCTGGCAGGATTTGAAAGAAGCCATCGTGCACGGCGCGGTGAAGCGCGTCCGGCCGAAGTTCATGACGGTCGGCGTGATGTTCATGGGCCTCGTGCCCATCATGTGGTCCACGGGGACCGGCGCCGATGTGATGAAGCGCATCGCCGCTCCGATGATCGGCGGAATCTTTACCTCGTTCATTATGGAGCTGGCGGTTTACCCGGCGATTTACGCTATCTGGAAGGGTTATGAGGTCAGGAAGCTTGCAAAGATGGAGGCCTCCAACTTGCCGTAGCTTTTAGTTGCAGTTGGAAGGCAATCGGTCCGAAAGGTTAAGGGATCCGGTCAGGGTTTGCTGAAAAACGTTCTCGCCAACTTCGCGGCTTTCCGGTGGACGGAGCATTTGGCTGTGGCAGGGATAGTGTTACCTTGGGATACCTGGTTCGTTAGTTCCCATTTACGGATCTAATCCGGTCGGGATCGCCCTGTTCCTAAGGGTACGTCCGTTTGGGAGCAACCACTGACCGCAAGCCGGCATGGCGGGGTTTCCGTTTCTGGGTAGGAGTAACGCATAACTGCTGTAGCTACGATAGGATAGCGCCATTCCTTTGTGGCATGCCCCCCTTCATTCAGGCTTTGACACAACCCCGCTATGGAATGAGGCATCTAGCGCCGAAGGGTGGTTTTTGCTTTATTTTACCCAGGCTGATACGGACCCGTTCGAATTTTTGCCGGGGGATCCTGCTGAGTGCGGAAAAATTGGCCGAGGCCGCCTGACAGACCTCTGCTAAAATAATGGACTGTGTCTAATTTCTTGAATCGTCGGTTCTTGCGCGCGACCACCTGTTGTTTCCTTCTCCTGTCTCAGGCTCATCTTCTATTCGTCGCGGAGCTTCACCGTCACGAGTCCGCTCCAGCCGATCAGGCTTCTCCGGCATTCCAAAAAGGGCACAATCAGTCGCAGCCGATTGGTGAACGATTTCCTTTCTGCACTGCTTGCCGAATAGCCCGCCAGAATGCAGCCAGGCCCGCGATGGGCGCGCCGGCGCCTGAGCCGGCGGCTCGAATCTGTTTCCGGGGAAATGTATTCGTACTTGGCTGTTCCCCCAAGGGTTGCTGCAGCCGGACCGGCGGCGTTCCTCACTCACTACCTTTTGCGTAATACATGAGTTGTAAAGAACGATCAGAGCCCGCGTGCGACATGACTCACGGAGAAACAGTCCGTGAGTGTGAGGAAGACCGAGCGGGTCTGAGTCCGTTTCTCGTTTGGCTGTTTTCAATGATCCAGGTTGACAAGAGAGGTTTGCAATGCGACGCATCGCTCTTCTTCTTGGTTTGATCCTCTTCTCGGTTAGACCTTATCGAGCGCAGACGAAGGACGATACGGAGGCACGCCTGAAAGCTCTCGAAGCCCGAATCGGCGCGCTCGAAGCTGAAATCCAGTCCCTCAAGGCCGCGAAGGCCGAGGCGGAAAAAGCTCCCGCGTCGCGCGCGCCCGCGGCGGTGACGGCGACTCCAAGTGCGCCGGGTGAATTTGGGGGACAACTGCCCGTATACGGCGGAGCCAGCGCGGCGGCCAAAGCCTTGAACCCGGATATCAGCGTGATTGGCGACTTCCTGGGCTCAATCGGCAAGAACCCTGTGCGCCCCGTCCCTGCGTTTGAAATGCACGAGTCCGAAGTCGGTCTTCAGGCGATTGTGGACCCCTACGCGCGCGCCGATTTCTTCCTTTCGTTTGGAGAAGAAGGCGTGAACCTGGAAGAGGGCTATTTGACTTTCACCTCGCTGCCCGCCGGTTTGGTGGCGAAGGTCGGCAAGATGCGCGCGGCGTTCGGCAAGGTCAATACTCTCCACAATCACGTGCTCCCGTGGGTTGACCGTCCGCTGGTGACGGAGAGCCTGGTGGGCGGCGAGGACGGGATTGATGACGTCGGATTTTCTGTTACCCGAATCCTGCCTGCCCCCAAGAACATTTTTCTGGAAGGAACCGCTCAGGTTTTTCGGGGAGATTCGAATGAACTCTTCCGGGCCGCGCAGAAGCGAGACGTCAGTCTGGTGGGGCACCTGCGCGGATACCGCGACCTGACGGATAACACGAATATCGACCTCGGGGTTTCCTACGCGCGAGGCCACAACGACGCCGGCGTTTCGCTCGGCAGCAACGCCTTCCGCACGCAGCTTTATGGCATGGACACTACCGTACGATGGAAGCCGTTGCGACGTTCCATTTATCACTCGTTCGTGGGACGCACTGAACTGGTATGGAGCGAGCGTGAAGAGCCTCTGGCCGTCCAGCGCGCCTTCGGCCTGTATACTTCCGCCGACTACCAGTTCGGCAGGCGGTGGTTTGTGGGAGGGCGGTTTGACCGTTCTGATCGCGCGCGAACCTCAAACCTGACCGACTCCGGCTTTGCCACCGTCCTTACATACTGGCCGAGCGAGTTCAGCCAGATCCGCGGACAATACCGTTTTGTGCGGTACGCGGACGGCCGGGATGGGAACGAATTGCGTTTTCAATTCCAGTTTTCTCTGGGGGCGCATGGCGCGCACCCGTTCTAGGAGCATCTATGACTCAAAAGGCCAGCTCGTTTCGCAGCGCCTCCTCGGTGTTGGTCTCGGGGCTTGCCATCGCGCTGCTTTTACCGGGTTTCGCCCAGGCGGCCTCGAAACTCAAGGTCGTTACCGCCACCACGGATATGGCCGCGCTCGCCTCTGAGGTCGGTGGCGACCGGATTGAGGTGGAATCGATCGCTCGAGGCTATCAGGACCCGCACTTTGTGGAGGCCAAGCCGAGCTTCCTGCTCAAGCTGCGCAAGGCGGACCTGCTCATCCTGGTTGGTCTGCAACTGGAGATCGGGTGGCTGCCTCCGCTCATCACTCAGTCCGGAAACCCGCGCATTCAAGTTGGCGCTTCGGGCTACCTCGACGCTTCGGAGTTCGCGGAGATCCTCGAGAAACCTACCGGAGTCGTGACCCGCGCCATGGGTGACGTTCATCCCCTTGGGAACCCGCATTACTGGCTTGATCCCGAGAACGGCCGCAGGATCGCCCGGGGAATCGCGAGCAAGATGGCCGAGCTGCGACCCGGGGACGCCTCGTACTTTTCGCAGCGGTTCGAGGCCTTCAGCGAACGCCTCGCCATAGCCGGAAAGGCATGGGACGACGCGATGAAGCCTCTCCACGGGCGCATGGTGGTGACTTATCATCGCTCCTGGCCCAACTTCGTCAGGCGCTTTGGTCTTCAAGTCGTCGGATATGTTGAGCCCCGGCCGGGCATTCCGCCCAGCCCCGGTCATACGATTGAGCTGATCCAGATGATGAAGCGCGAAAAGTTGAAGGTCATCATCGTCGAACCATACTTTGATTTGAAAACGCCCAACAGCATCGCGGAGCAGACGGGGGGGAAGGTGATTGTGCTGCTCCCCTCGGTCGGCGGCGAAAAAGAAGTCACCGATTACTTCAAGCTTTTCGATTACGATATTGCCTTGCTGACGCGGGCGTTCAAGGAGACGGAGTAGGCCGTTCGAGGAGGTTGAATGGAAGTCCTTCAGTTCCTGTTGATGCCTTTTTTGGCCAGCCTGATTCTGACGGGGATTCACGCGTATTTGGGTGTGCACGTGGTCGAACGCGGGGTGATCTTCGTGGACCTTGCCCTGGCGCAGATTGCGGCCCTGGGCGCGACGGTGGCCATCCTGATGGGGATGGACCCGCACGGCAGGAGCTCTTACTGGATCAGCCTGGGATTTACGTTCCTTGGCGCGGGGATCTTCTCCGTCCTCCGAATGCGCCGGGTGCGGATTCCGCAAGAGGCGATTATCGGCATCGCGTACGCCGTGGCCTCCGCTGCGGCGATCCTGGCGATGAGCAAGGCGACGGGCGAGACAGAGCATCTGAAGGATATGCTGGTCGGCAACATCCTGGCCGTTTCTGCACCTGAGGTCGGACGCACAGCCCTCCTCTACGGCGCCATCGGGCTGTTTCACTACTTCTTTCGAAAAAAGTTCCTCCTCATTTCCATCGATCCCAGGGCGGCGGAGGCGCAGGGGATCTCGATCCGCTTTTGGGATTTCCTGTTTTACGCATCATTCGGCTTTGTCGTGACCTCCTCAGTGGCCATCGCGGGAGTCTTGCTTGTTTTCTGCTACCTGATCGTCCCCTCGGTGGGCGCCATGTTGTTTGCTGACCGGATCGGCCGGCGGCTGGCCATCGGGTGGACGATGGGAACGCTCGTTTCTGCCCTGGGAGTTTACCTTTCCGTTTTCCTGGACTTGCCGACCGGCGCGACCATTGTGTGCACTTTTGGCGGCGTCCTCGCGCTGATGTTCCTCGCGCACTATTTCGTCTTTCGCCGCCGTCGCGCGGAAGAGGCCCAGCCAGGGTACTCGCGAGTCGTTTTGGAAGGGGACGGGGTCAACGACCAGGAGCCAAAACATTCGACGCAGATCACTTGAGGAGCAACGGCACCCCGGCTCGCCGTGTCTTCGATGAGGCGGGCCGCCGTTCGCAGCCACCGCGCGGTCCAGACCGACCTGCGGGCGCCCGAGGTGGCTCGCCTGCGGGAGGGCGCTGCAGGAAACAAGCCGGTTCGACGTCGGTACCGCCGGAAATTGATTTCGAGCACGCGGCTTGGTTAGAATGCCTCCAGGCGCGTGAGTGGCCCGCTGTCGTCCACAGAGAGAGGAGTTCGCCAAGTTGGTCAAGAGGATGACCCAAAAGCTCCCAGCCATGGCGGTCGCGTTTTTGCTCCTATCGAGCGTGATCTTGTATACGGCTCAAACCGGGAATCGCGCCACGCCGGCGGCCCAAGAAGCGGTCAGCCGTGAAAAAATTTTGAAGTTCATTCGGGAGAAGTTCGGCGTCCTGGATTCGGTGAAGCTTTCGGCGGACGCTTTCCGCGCCTCGGATTTGCCCGGGTTCTATGAATCGAGGGTGACGGCGGAGGAAGGCAAACAAACGCATTCGCAGGAAGTGTACGTTTCAACGGACAGTCGTTACCTCATCCTCGGCCAGATCTTTCCTGTGGGAAGCGACCCCAACGGCGAAATCATCCGGCACGTCCGCGAGGCCTACAAACTGCCCATCACTTCGGCCGTCACCTTGGGCGCGTACCGGGACTCCTCCTTTCCGAACCTCCTGGAGGCGTCCGTTTCCGTCAGCGATGCCACGCGAAAACAGACGCAGGTCTTCTATGCCACGAAGGACCGGCGCTTCTTCGTCCTGGGAAGCGTCTATACGGTGCAGGCCGATCTGAGGCGCGAATTCCTCCGCCTTATTTCGACCAAAGACCAGCCCAGCCAGGGTCCTGCCACCGCGCCGGTAACGATCGTGGAATATTCAGACTTGCAGTGCCCGCTCTGCGCTCGGTTTCACGAATTTCTGGAAAGGGACGTGGTCCCGAAGTACGGCAGCAAAGTGAAGATCGTCTTCAAGGAATTCCCGCTGGTTGCGGCGCACGACTGGACGCTCACCGCCGCTACCGCGGCCCAGTGTGTTTACCGGATCAATCCGCCGGCTTTTGTGCCGTATCGCTCACTGGTTTTCGAACGTCAAAACAGCGTCAATGCTGCCAACGCCCGGGAGCTGCTCCTGGCGTACGGAGAGCAGGTCGGGGTTGACCGCGTAGCGCTCGGGGCCTGCATTGACTCGAAGGCTTCGCTCCCGCGCGTGGAGGCAAACCTTCGCGAGGGGCAGACCCTCGGCATCACCAGGACGCCGACATCCTTCGTTAATGGCAGGATTGTGGTTGGCATGCCGGCGCCCGAGGGGTTCTTCAGCGTCGTGGACGAGGCCCTGCGGGCCGCGAGATAATTCGTTTTCGGCAGTCCGAGGGCGAGCGCCAGGGCAGATCCCGGCGTCATTCCGAAGCCGCAAAGGCGTCGGAGAGAGGTTTGAGACTTTGAGGCATGAGCTGCGCAAAGGATTAGGGCTCCTGACCGGGCTGGTTGTCCTTTCAACTCCCGCTTTCATTTCCGCCCAAGTCAAGTCTTCCACCGCACAAAGTCCGGACAGAGCTGCCCTGAGCGAGAAGATCGTTCGTTACCTCCGCGAGCGGTTTGGCGTGCCCGAGACCGTGAAACTCACGGTCGGCGCTTTCAAGAACTCCTTCGATCCCAACCTCTTCGATGTCACCGTGACGGTGGACGACGGCAAGGAGAAGAAGGAGCAGAAGCTTCTCATTTCAAAAGATGGGCGCCATCTAATCGTGGGCGAAGTTTATAGCCTCTCCTCCGATCCCACCGATGCGGCGATGCGCGCCATCTCGACCAGGGACCAGCCTGCCCAGGGTCCGCCGGAGGCGCCGGTCACGATCGTCGAATACGCCGACCTCGAATGTCCCATGTGCGCCCGGCTGCACGAGTTCCTGGAAAGCGACCTCCTCGGGAAGTATGCGAACAAAGTCCGGATTGTATTCAAAGAATTTCCTCTGGTGGCCATCCACGACTGGGCGCAGAGGGCGGCCGTTGCCAGTCAGTGCGCCTACCAGATCAACCCGGGCGCGTTCGTCGCTTATCGTTCCCTGGTCTTCCGCAATCAGTCCAGTATCAACGCCACCAATTCTCGCGACATGTTGCTGAACCTCGCGGCGCAGGTGGGCATCGACAGCCTGAAGCTGACAGTCTGCCTGGATTCTCAAGCGTCTCGCCCGCGCGTGGAGGAAGATATCCGTGAGGGAAAGCAGATTGGTGTTGTGAGCACACCCACTTGTTTCGTGAACGGGAGAATGATTGTCGGCATGCCCGGGCCCGAGACATTCTACCGGGCAGTCGAGGAAGCCCTTCACGCCCGCCAGTAATCAAGACTCTTCGGGTCCGCGACATCAAACCAATCAGGTGTCGCCAGAAAAATCCCTAGGCGGCGGTTTCGATCCCCGCTCCTGGCAGCCGGGCCACCCGACGCAGTCGCGGCAGGAGGAGCAGCAGGATGAGGAAATAAACGAGGCAAACCGCGCCCCCCAGCGCCACCGCGAACCGGGTGCCCAGCACCTGGGCGACGGCGCCCGCCTGAAGGCTTCCGAGCGGCGCCAATCCGAGGAGGGACAGGTTGTAGAGGCTCATGATCCGGCCCCGCATTTCCGGCGGGCTGATGACCTGAAGAGTGGTATTCGTAAGCGTCAGCGTGCCAACCATGGTGACGCCGAGGACGACGAGCAAGAAGAACGCCCACCAGAAGGAATGCGCCCGCGCCAGCAGGATGAGGGCCAGGGAAAACACGGTCGCGCTCCCCAGGATGAACCTCCCTTCGTATTCGGCGTTGTTCCGGGTCGCCAGAGTGAGCGCGGCGACCACGGCACCCAGGCCGGCTCCGCCCATCAAGTAGCCGAGCCCTGAGGCTCCCACCTGCAACAGGTCCCGGGCGAACACCGGCATCAGGATGATGAAGGGCAGGCCGAGAAGACTCAGGAAAGAAGGAACAGAAAGCAGAATGATAATCGGCCTGTTGCGGCCTACGAACCGCAGACCCTCCAGCATCGCTCCCCAAACCGTGGGCCCTTCCTGCACACGATGGGACGGGACAGTGATCGCGAGCAGAGCAATGATGAGAGCGAGAAAACTGACCGTGTTCAAGTAAAAGCACCCGGCGGCCCCCAGAGACCCGAGCGCCAGTCCTGCCAGCGTCGGACCAACGGCTCGCGACATATTGAATTGTGCCGAATTCAAGGCAATCGCGTTCACCAGGTCTTCGCGTTCGACAAGATCGGGCACCAGGGCCTGGTAAGCGGGATTGTTCAGCGCCGAGGCCAAACCCGCCAGAAAGCTGATGGTCAGGATCTCGCCGATCTTGATTACGCGAAAAGAAGTCAGGGCGGCCAGGATCAGGGCCAGGAGCATCATCGCGGTCTGGGTCACGATCATTAACTTCCGCCGGTTCATGCGGTCTGCGATGGCCCCGCCGGGGAGAGAGAAAAACAGTGAAGGAGCCGAGCCGAGAAATCCATTCA
>QHZM01000022.1 GCA_003224665.1 Acidobacteriota bacterium | reverse complement strand
GACACATTCTTGGGACTTGCCCCGATAACCCGCTAGATGGCGGGCACCGCCGAAGAGAAGAGGACTTACTTCAAATTTTCCGGGACCAGGAACTCGACCAGGACCAGGTCGTGCCACTCATTCGCAAGCTTGCCGTGTTTTTCGTGGAGGCCGACTTCCCGCCAGCCCATCAAAAGGCACAGCTTTCGCGCGGGCTCGTTATCGGCGATGATGCGCCCGACCAGCTTGAAAAAGCCTTTCTCGCGCGCCGCGTTCTGCAAGGCGGCCATCAATTGCTGAGCCACGCCGTGACCGCGCAGGCTGCGCTCAATGAAGATTGAGAGCTCAGCGATTCCCTGGTAGCAGGCGCGCGGGCTGTAGGGCGTGAGCGATGCCCAGCCCATCATGGTGTGCTTGACCTCGGCCACCAGGACCGGGTATTTGTCCGGCCGCGCCGCCAGCCACAGGTATCGCTCTTCCGGCGTGACGTACGCGTTCTCGAAAGTGGCGGTTCGGTCCTGCACTCCCTGGTTGTAAATGCGCGCGATCTCTTTCGCGTCCTCAACGCGCGCCGAACGAATTTTCAGCGGGCCGCTCCACTCCGTCATCATTCACCTGCCTCGGGCGGGATCATGCAGCCGGATTCTATCCTGACGCCGGGGGTACGGCAAATAGCCTCGACGAGGGAGCGGCGCTTGACAAACCAATTGCCCGGGGGTAAATTGGTGGGCGAAGAAAAGGCGAACATGATGTCAGGCCCTTCTCCGCCCCAAATCCTCGTCGGGCCCGCCGGCTGGTCCTATGCCGACTGGGAGGGAGTGGTGTATCCCCCGCACAAGCCTCGCGGCTTCCATGAAGCCGAGTACCTCGCGCGGTATTTCGATGCGATTGAAATCAACACCACTTTTTATAACTCCATCCGGCCCGCCATGGCGAAGGCCTGGGCGCGCCGCGTCGAACACAATAAGAACTTCAGGTTCACCGCCAAGCTCCTGAAAGTTTTCACCCACGAGCGCAATGCCGGTCGCCAGGACGAAAAGGCGTTCAAGCAAGGCGTCGCTCCCCTGGTCGAAGCAGGACGGCTGGGAGCACTCCTCGTCCAGTTCCCGTGGTCTTTCAAAAACACGAAGGAAAACCACGAATACCTCAGCGGGCTCTTTGTGCAGTTCATGGAATACCCGCTGGTGGTCGAAGTGCGTCACAGCTCGTGGAACCGCCCGGAAATTTTTGCGTGGCTGCAAGAGGTCGGGGTCGGATTTTGCAACATCGACCAGCCGGTGATCGGCCGCTCCATCGGTCCGAGCGGCCTGAGTACCGCTCCGGTGGGCTACGTCCGGCTCCACGGGCGAAACTATGAGCAGTGGTTCAGCTCCGGAGGCCAGCCTCAGGAGCGCTACAATTACTTCTACTCGCATGCCGAACTCGAGCCCTGGATCGAACGGATTAGGAACATCGCCCTGCAGTCCGCGGTCACCTTCGTCATCACGAACAACCACTACGGGGGCAAAGCTATCGCGAACGCTCTCCAGTTAATCCATCTGCTGTCGAAGCAACAGGTCCACGTGCCAGAGGACATGCTTGCCAGCTTTCCCGAACTAAAAGAAATCGCCTTGCCCGAACCCGCGATCCCCCTGCCCCACCAGACCGGTCTGCTCTTTGAATCTTCAATGGCGCAAAAGAAAGACGCTTGATTGACACTTCAGGATCTCCGCTGATAGCATCGTTACAATGCGCATCAAACTCGCTTATCTGTTCATCGTCTGCGCGTCTGCGCTTTTCCTGACGCGCGTCTTTGGCACTCCGAAGCCGACCACCGACCTCGCCAAAGTAACCCTGATGAAGACTCCTAACGGCGGCATCCAGCCACAAGCCGACGTGGACAAGAAGGGCGTGCTTCACCTGGTCTATTTCAAAGGGAAGCCGGAGGCGGGAAACATTTTCTACGTCCGACGAGAGCCGGGCTCGGAAGGATTCTCGAATCCCATCAGCGTAAACGGCGCGCCGGACAGCGCCGTGGCCATCGGGAGCGTCCGCGGGGCGCAATTAGCCGTCGGAAAAGGAGCACGAGTCCACGTCGCGTGGCTCGGGTCGGGTAAGGCCAGGCCGAAGGGTCCTTCGGGCGCGACGCCGATGCTCTATACGCGACTGAACGACGACGGGACCGCCTTCGAGCCGCAGCGAAACATTATGCAGTTCGCGGTGGGCCTCGACGGCGGCGGGTCCGTCGCCGCTGACCCGGCCGGAAATGTTTATGTGGCCTGGCACGCGGGCGCAGGAGCGCGTGGTGAAGTCAGCCGGCGTGTCTGGGTCGCTCGCTCAGGGGACGAAGGCAGAACGTTCGACCGCGAGCAGCCAGCCATCGAAGACCCCACCGGCGCCTGTGGCTGCTGCGGGATGCGAGCCTTCGCCGACGACCAGGGCTCGCTTTACATCCTTTATCGCGCCGCCAGGGAGAGCGTCCATCGGGACATGTATCTCTTGGTGTCGAAGGACGCGGGAATGAAATTCCGCGGGTCTGACATCGCGAAGTGGGAACTTAACGCCTGCCCCATGAGCACCGCTTCGATCAACGAAGGTGGCTCTGGGGTCCTGGTGTCGTGGGAGACGGCGGGACAGGTCTTTTATGCAGACGTCAATTCTGCCACATTCAATGTTTCAGCGTCCGTCCCTGCGCCCGGCGGTGGCGGTGACCGGAAGCATCCGGCCGTCGTGGGCAACGGTCGCGGTGAGACTCTCCTCGCCTGGACGGAAGGCACGGCTTGGAATCAAGGCGGCGCACTGGCCTGGCAAGTCTTCGATAAGGACGGTCATCCGACCGAAGAGAAAGGCCACGCGGAAGGCGTGCCGGTGTGGGGCCTTGTCACAGCTTTCGCCCGCCCTGATGCAGGATTCACGATAATCTACTGAGCCTCCGCCTCCAGTAAACATGGAGAATCTCGGCTCTGCTATCGTTCGGGCCGCGTTCGCCGCGCCTGCTTCTTCGCGTCCCTTCCTAAAATTGCTCGAGGCGGATTGAGCCGTCTCCGGTCCGCACCGTGAGTGTGGGCCCGCCGCCGTTGATCTTCCCGCGAATCGATGACCCTTTGAGCGACCCGGCGACCGTGATCGGGAAGTTGAGGTCAATATCGCCGTCGCCCGTATGCGCGTCGAGCTCGGCCGAAAAGTCCTTGGAAAGTCGCAGCGCGACGTTTCCATCGCCCGTGCGCACCGACCACTCCGAACCCATCTTCGAGCCGGGCCCGACTTCGGCGGCGATTTCGCCATCTCCGGTCTTGAGGTTGAGCTGGTCGAAACGACCCGCGACGCGGATGTTACCGTCGCCCGTCGTAGCCTCAAACGTGCCTTCGAGCGACCGCGCCTCCACGTTCCCGTCCCCCGTTGAGAGACACGTTCCGCCTTTGACGTCTTCGATGGAGACGTTGCCGTCGCCCGTGCGGATTTCCGAATCGGTCTCGCGCGGGACGGTCAGCTCGATTCGCACCGAGCGATGGCCGCCGTTCCAGTGCTGCTTCGGGATTTTTACTTCAATCTCGACGCGGTTTCCGCTCTGCCGGTCGGTCACGCGAACCTCGTCCGGCGAAATCCGCCAACCCGCGGTGTGGACTTGGGCTTCGATGGCCGGACCGCTCCCGACCGTCACCCGCACGTCGCCGTCGTCCGTCTCGACGCGCAGCTCCGCCTTTCCAGTCAGAGCGAATTTTTTCGTCCATTCGTCGCCGAAGATGGCGACAGGAGTTGTCATAACGATCAGGATTAACACGGGCAAAAGGGATTTTTTCATTGCCTGCCTCTCGAGTTTGGGCCCTGCATTCTTCCTACGCAAAGGCGATTCGGAAAGTTCCCCTTTTGCGCTGCCTGGCGATCGGGCCGGTGCCCCGAAGCCGAGATCGTACACGCCCAGGAGGGCGCGTTCAGGCTGCTCGAAGCCAATTTAGGGGAACTCTGCCGGAAGATATCAGGCCTTGCCGCGAATCGCCGGGCCCTGGTTTCCGACAATAATATTTGACGGCTGCAAAGCATCACTGTTAGCATGGAAATTTAATGCCGCGCGGGACTTCTTCTGCTGCCGGTTCAGTCCGCTGCCCGGGAACAGGGTCATGGCGTGGGGTCGAGTTGGTCGCGTTTGGGACCCGGCAGGCCAATTCTCCACTCACCCCAGTATCAACGACCCAGGCGGAGCGAGGAGAAACCAAGGCTTTTGCTTCTATAGAAAGTCAATTTCCGCTTTGATCTTGTCCCCGTCGTCTAGCCCGGCCTAGGACACCGCCCTTTCACGGCGGTAACACGGGTTCAAATCCCGTCGGGGACGCCAATCATCTTTTGCACTTGCGGCCACTCCCTCAGGCCAAGCCACTGGTTCGGGGAGCTGAAGGAGGTTTCAGCAGTGTAATTTGGGGTAGGTTGTTGCCGCCTCCCACTGGAAATTTTTACTTGGCTCGACAACCACGCGAACCCCGCGGAAATCCCTTTCAGCTTACAGAAAACATTGCTTTTAGGCGGAATATTCTCAATTCGGCAACCAACCTGCGTAAGTCCACGGCGCAGTCTTCGGATCATCCGGGCCCGGGCGAGCGAAGATCAAACCGGCGAGGTCGCGCACTTGGAAACCTGCTTTTGAGACTTTGTCATTGATCTCGACAACGCCCTCGTTTCCGTTCCCGGGTGATACCCGCCGACCGCGGAACCCACCCGAAGTAATGAATCCAGACTTGTTCGGAGCAAGGGGGGAAAAATGCACATTCTCTGGTGGCTGATTGTGGGTCTGATTTCAGGCTGGGCCGCTGGCGAGATCATGACAGGTGCAAGATACGGCGTTCTTGGAGACATCGGGATTAGTACAGTGGGCGCGATGATCGGTGGGTTCGTTTTACGATGGATGGGATATGACGGCGACGGCGGCCTCCCCTACACCATCGGCGGTGCGATAGCGGGCGCAGTAATGATGAGCGCAGTCTTTCGGCTGCTTACAGGAAGGGCAGTCAGGGCGTGAGCGGGCAGGCTGGGTCAGAGCCTCCGGCTCTCGAAAAGATAGCAATGCTGGCCGCTATTCCCACGGCTTCCGGACGGCAACTCCGAGCCGGTGGCTCAGTGGGTTCAAATCCAAATCACGGAGGGACAGTATGAAAAGGCTTTTGGTAGCTTTACTCTTTCTGACATTTACCGTGCCGGCGCTTGCTGGCGAGACTCAATTGGAAAAAGCCACCAACGTCGTCAACGAAATTATGCGGGCTCCCGACAAGGGCATTCCGCAAGAGCTGTTGGATAAAGCCGTGTGTGTCGGCATCGTTCCATCTGAGTTGAAGGTCGCATTTATTGTTGGCGGCACCTATGGACGCGGTGTGTTGGTTTGCCGAAAGGGCGGAGACGGTCCATGGGATGCGCCTTCCATGTTCACCCTCGGCGCGGGGAGCGTTGGATTCCAGATCGGCGGCAAAGCAACCGATATCGTCTTCCTTGTGATGAACCCTGAAGGCGCCACGAAGTTGGTCCAGGATAGCGTCAAGGTGGGTGCGCAATTGTCCGCCGCGGCGGGTCCGGTGGGCCGGTCTGCGGAAGGGGCGACGGACATCCAGCTTCACGCAGAAATCCTCAGCTACTCGAGGGCGCGGGGCCTATTTGCCGGCCTATCGCTCGACGGTGCCTTAATAAAACAGGACAAGGAAGATAACGAAATTCTCTACGGCCGCAAGATCAGCGCTAAAGACATCCTGATCAATGGCGAGGTGGCTGCTCCTCAGTCGGCTCGACCCCTAGATGAAACCCTGGCGAAGTACTCGCCGAAGGGCGGACAACCCTTCGCGCGGGCGTAGCGATCCCGCTAGCGCCAACGAGTGCGGCTTGAGCAGGTCCGCTATCCTGAGCGATCGTGATCTGATCTCAGGCCGCTCTCGCATGGCGCATCATTAACGGGGTGATGAACAATGCTTGTGAGGCGTCATCCCTTCCTGTAGGTGTTGAACAATTCCAGGCCGTCTGATGTCCAGGAAGTCCTTTGCGGTCTTTGTCCCGCTCCGCGGGATGAAATAGGCTTGTTATTGTTCGGCGAACTTCTCACTCAGGACACTGGTGTCATGTAACCGAAATAAATGGCATATTTCGGCCCGATAATGTCATGCTGAGTGAAGCGAAGCATCCCCGTATTTCGCTGAAAAGCAATGCAGAGACCCTTCGCTGCGCTCAGGGTGACAACCCATCGAATTTGTCAATCTTCTTTCGTTACGGCACACTAGTTGTGGAACGAACCCGATAACCGAAAACCCAGCGGCTCCTCCTTGCTTCCGACTTTCCATCTCGCTTTTCTGCTCACCAATCTTCCGCTCTTCAGGGCCGTAGGGCAGTCGTAGTCTAGGTACGCGGCGAATCCTTGATCATGCGGTCGAGCACATTCGCAGTAATCCGCTCGACCTTAGGGTTCACACCAAAAGCGCCGGCCATGTCGCCTACTCGGGCCGGAATATGGCCGGGCGGGCAACTCAACCCTTCCGACCACCAGATGGTTCCCGCGTTGAACACCCAGTTCCCTTTCGAGCAAGGAAAAACCACGGCATGATGCCGCTGGTCTTTGGCCCATTCGGTATTGCGCGGCGTCAAGGGGCTGCTGGCCACCACTTCGAGTCCGGGAATTTCAGCAGGAGTCCAGTTGTACTCCCAGCCGATGAGTCCACGAATCCTGTCGCCCGCCCTCACTCCCAACCCTTCGTAGACCCAGTGTTCGGGTTTCGTGACCACCCAATCCCCATAACCGTTAGGCCCGGCCCTGACCCCCATCAAATTCGCTTCCGCGCCGGAGAAGCCCAGAGTTCGCGCGTAAGCGCGGCAAGGCCGGCCGCTCACCGAGCTGTCATAAACGACGATCTCGTGCCACATCGTATTGCCGGAA
>QHZM01000527.1 GCA_003224665.1 Acidobacteriota bacterium | reverse complement strand
ACAATGCGGCTTTATCGCAACAACCGCGACAATACTTTTACGGACGTCACCCACCGGGCAGGGCTCGACGTCGAGATGTATGGGATCGGCGTCGCCGTGGGCGACTACGATAACGACGGAGCCCCCGACGTGTACGTCACTTCTTATGGACAGAATCGGCTATTTCACAATAACGGCGACGGAACGTTTTCCGAGGCCACCCGGCGCGCCGGCCTGGAGGGCTACAGCGGCCTGAGTACGTCGGCGCTATGGTTTGATTACGACCGCGATGGGCATCTCGATCTCCTGGTAGCCAATTACGTCCGCTGGTCGCCGGAGACAGACATCTATTGCAGTCTGGACGCGAGGACAAAATCGTATTGCACGCCGGAGGCGTACCCGGGGACTACCTGCTGGCTCTTTCGCAACCGCGGCGATGGGACGTTCGAAGATGTGACCGGCAAAGCCGGCCTGCATGACGCGACGTCGAAATCGTTGGGTCTTACTCTCATTGATTACGACCTCGACGGCTGGCCCGACGTATTCATCGCCAACGATACGCAGCCCAACAAGCTCTATCACAATAACGGCGACGGAACGTTTAAGGAGACCGCGGTCACGGCCGGCGTGGCGTTCAGCGAAGATGGCGCGGCTCGAGCGGGGATGGGGGCGGATGCAGCCGATTACGATAACTCCGGGCTTCCGAGCCTTGTCGTGACGAATTTCTCGCAAGAGATGGTGGGCCTTTATCGCAACGAGGGCCACGGCTTCTTTATTGACGAGGCTCCGCGCTCCGAAATCGGCAAATCCAGCCGCCTCACCCTGGGGTTCGGCTGTTTCTTCTTTGACGTTGACCTCGATGGCCGCCTGGACTTACTGGTCGCCAACGGGCATATCGATGAGAGCATTCGGCGCATCGAGTCGCACATCGGCTATGCGGAGCCGCCTCACCTCTTCCTGAACGAGGGGGACGGCAAGTTTCGCGATGTGGCCGCGCTCGTGGGAAGCTCATTCACGGAGCCGAAGGTCGCGCGCGGTTGCGCCTACGGGGACTTTGACAACGACGGCGACCTCGACGTGCTGATCACCACCAACAACGGCCCGGCCTATCTTTACCGGAATGACGGCGGCACCAATCACTCCATTCGTTTCCGAACCGTGGGCTCGAAGTCCAACCGCGATGGCATCGGGACCAACATCCGTATCTGGAACCGCGGAGGGACTCGCTGGATGTTGGTGAAGAGCAGTTCGAGCTATCTCTCTCAGTGCGATCGCAGCGTCACCTTCGGACTGGGCCGGTTCAGGGAAATTGAGCGGGCGATGCTCGAGTGGCCAAGCGGTGTTCGGCAAGAGCTGGGCAGGCTGGAAGCAGACCGGACCTACGTGGTCGAGGAAGGCCGAGGTATCATCGGGGACATCCCGCACAAGAAGAGGGACTAGGACTCCTGGGAGGACACTCTTGCCCGCTTCTGGATCGACCAGCCAGACTGAGTACAACCACGATTTGCTCAGCCGGATTCCTTCGCCCTCCCGGCGCCTTTGGGTCGGCTTGTGGATCATTCTTTCGATTTTTGTTGCTTTCGCCTTCTACGCGGTCCACGAGGTCCGCTGGCTGGAAGACTTTCAGGTCAACGTGGTGCAGAGGAATCGCAAGGCCTCGCTGCAGCTCTTACGGCTGCAGAACGACGCGTATGCGCTCGCCATATCACTGCGGGAAATGACCGAGGCCGCGCTGCAGGATGTTTGGCGAGCCACCGACAACGTCTTTGCTGTCGCCGACGCGGCCCGGGAGGCGGATGCGCGCCGCATCATCCAGTCCGAAGCTGAGGCCAAACGCGCCGTGATCTCTGAAATCGTGGCGCGCCTGCTGGTGCTGAATGACCAGGCGCAAGTCCAAGCGGGCGAGAGGATCAATCTGGTTTATGGAAACGTAAAAAGGAACATCCTCCTGGTGATCGCCGCTTTGTCTCTGTTCGCCCTGGCCACCGGTCTTTATACCCTGCAGGCCAACCGGAAAACCTTCCAGAGGTTGCGGCACCTGGCCGAGAAGCTCCAGACGCAGTCCGAACAATTGCGCAAGCTTTCTTGGAAACTCATCGATGTCCAGGAAGAGACCCTTCGCCAGGTAGCGCGCGACCTTCACGACGAGTTTGGCCAGGTCCTCACTGCCATAGGCGCCATGCTCGGCCGCGCGGGGCGGAAGGTTCCGGACAGCGAATCCCCCTTCCTTCAGGAGCTGCAAGCGGGGAAGCAGATCGTCGAACAAACGCTCCAGAACGTGCGCGACCGATCGCAAATGTTCCGCCCCGCTATTCTCGACGATTTCGGCCTCGAACAGACGCTTGAATCGTTCGCCGGGCAGTTCGCGCGGCAGGCTGGAATCCAGGTTCATTTCGAAGGGAAACTCCGCGAGGGTTTCTTTCCTCCCGAGGATGCAATTCACGTTTACCGGATTGTCCAGGAAGCGCTCAATAATATCGCCCGCCATTCGGGCGCGCGCGAAGCCTGGGTCTCGCTGACGGAGCAACAGGGGGACTTGAAGCTGGAGATTCGAGACAGTGGTGGGGGGTTTGAAGCGGGTGCCGAGACGAGCAGCTCTCGCGGGACCGGCCTGATGGGGATGCGGGAGCGCGCCGAGCACCTGGGCGGCTCACTCGAAATCGAGTCCTCGCCGGGACGGGGCACCCTGATCAAAGCTCTGATCCCTCTTAGAAAGAGCACTTCGTCGGACGCGCGACTCACGAGTGTCGCGGGCAGGAGATCGTGAGAAAGTCGGTTTTGAGGGTGCCACGCTTTCCGGGCCTGCGTTTCCCCTGGCTGGGGCCGCAGATCTGAGGTCTGCGCCTAGTCCCGGCGATCTGATCCTCAAGGCCCGCAGGACTGAAGGTCCCCGCTGCATGAGCTCACGGTAGGACTCGATTTGGTCAATACAAGCTCGGAAAAGAAAATTCGGATTCTTCTTGTCGAAGACCACACGCTGGTCCGGCAGGGTTTTCGACGTATTCTGGAAGATGACCCGCGGCTCACGGTGGTGGGAGAGGCCAGCACGGGTCTTGCCGCCATCGAGCAGTGCGCCAAACTCAAGCCGGACGTCGTGGTGATGGACG
>QHZM01000021.1 GCA_003224665.1 Acidobacteriota bacterium | reverse complement strand
ACACGCCCCGGGAAAACTCGACAGCATTCGATTTGCAATCCTTACAGGCTACTCGACTCCGCGATGAGGGCGGCCTAGTCGGACTCGGCTTTTTCCCCTGAGGGCAGGAAGAGGCTGGCTGCACCGAAGACCCCTACGTTTTTCTTAAGCTTTGCGGGGAGCAGGGGAGTATTCGCCGCAAACCGGCGGTTGATGGTGTAGCGGGGGATCGTCTCCCTGATTTTGTCGAAGAGCGGCTTGCCAATTTGCGCCACGCCACCGCCGATCACAATGACCTCCGGATCGAGCAGCGTGATCATCCCGGCCAGCCACACTCCCAGGAAGAACCCTGTATCATCAATAATCGTTTTCGCCACCGTGTCACCCGCGCGCGCAGCGGCTTGGATCATTTTCGGTGTGAGACGACTCAGGTTGCCGAAGGTGAATTCCCGCAAAAGGCTCGGTGTGGTGTGCTCCTGTTCGAGCCTGACGCGCGCGCGCCGCACCATCGCGGGGCCCGCGGCCAACGCTTCGACGCATCCCAGCGACCCGCAGCCGCACCGGTAAGGGCTCTTATAGTCGATCGAGACGTGTCCGCCCTCACCCGCCACGCCGTTCTTCCCGTGGTAAATTTTTCGGTCGATGATAATCCCCGTCCCAATCCCCGTGCTCACCGTCACATAGAAAACATGGCGATATCCGACGGCCGCGCCGAAGAGCGCCTCCGCGAGCCCGGCGGCGTTGGCGTCATTCTCCACCTTGGCCGGCAGGCCAAAGTGCTTTTCGATCATTCTCGCCAACCGAATGTTCTTCCAACCCGGGAGGTCGGCTGACCATGTGGTCGATGAGGTTGAGGATTTGCCGGAAGCTTGCTTTGAATCCTCTGTCCGCCCGGGTCGGAACGATCCGGGAATGGAGGAGGCGCGCTTTCGGACTCAAGAGCCCGCCGGCAACTTTCGTCCCTCCGACGTCGACTCCCACAATGAACTGGCCCATACTTCGCTGTCTCCACGCGCTGTTTTCGGTGTGGCGCCTCTCCTGGGAAGGCGGACAGTATAGCTCACCGACTTCGGTCTGCGAAACGCTTTAGGCCAAAACGTGCGGCCACGAGGTTCAGGGCAGCGCGACGACGCTTGCCGCGATTCTCAACCTCGGATCCCCCGATGGGAGTTAATCACGTGGCGCCCGCTTGACGGCGCTGAGCGCGCCGCTTGACGCACTCTCTGTGGTTTTCTAAGATGGCCATTAGCATTGACCGGCCACTGGGGGCCTATGTCGCGACTCCGCTCGTCCCGCGCCAGCCGGCAAGCCGACACATCCGCAGGGCGAGTGCAAATTCCCGATAAGCTTTACTTCCGCATCGGCGAGGTCAGCGAGCTGACCGAGACCAAAGCCTACGTCTTGCGCTACTGGGAAACGGAGTTCCCCAGTCTGCGGCCCGTGAAAAGCCACTCGGGTCACCGTCGTTATCGGCGGCAGGATGTGGAGCTCGTGCTCGAGATCCGCCGCCTCCTCTACCAGAAGGGGTTCACAATCGAGGGCGCCCGCAAGCAACTTTCGAATCATGCCAGGGAGGACCGCGAGGGTAAGTCCGCCCCGGACAGCTCGCAACTCAAAGCGATCAGGCGCGAACTTCAGTCTGTCTTGACAATACTTTCGCGGAAGTGATAGCGTCAAATGGTTAGGCTTTGGTGGCCAAACTCAGCAGAGGTATCGCGCGTCTAAAGACCTTCCCGGGACGTAGCGCAGCCTGGTAGCGCACTTGCTTGGGGTGCAAGTGGTCGCCGGTTCAAATCCGGCCGTCCCGACCATAAATCAGTTCTCGGGTGCTGGTCGCAGGTTGCGGATGGGGTCTGGCCCGGTCTTGGCTTCCGTCTGTCACTCAACACCTCACCGTTTGACATTTCGGGGCGTGGCGTAGCCTGGTAGCGCGCTTGGTTCGGGACCAAGAGGTCGGAGGTTCGAATCCTCTCGCCCCGATCGTTCTTTCCAAAGGACTTAAGATCGGGAAGCCATCTCACAAAAAGTACAAACTGGTACAAGTTAGCGGAAGAGTCAGGACAAGGCACAGGAGTATCGCGTACCAGGCATCCCGGAACAGTTGCCAAGGTCCACGGTCGTTGTAAACCCAGTGGGCGAGCCAAGCGTGCAACTTGGCATCCTCGAGCCTCCAGGATCGCCACTCCAATCGTCGTGCGCCATCCTTCAGTGCCATCGGAGAGAGCGAAAACGCGACGCTGTGCGGCGCGGCAGCATCGGCCGGAATAATCACAACATTACTGTCGAGAGCAATTCGGGTGTCATGGGGGTAAGTGATCACCAGCAGGCTGAACAGGTGGGCCTGGGGGTCAAGTCCGCTCTGCGCCGAGGCCGCGTGAGCAGCCCTCACGTAGGCAGGAAAATAGGCGCGCTGGAGTGGTGTCCAATGAGTCTTACACTGGTAAGCGAACACGCCAAGTCCGCTGCCCAGGGCTATTAGCAGGGCCGCAGAGGTGAATCGAGGCCAGGGCCGGAAAAGGCGGCGCCTTCCTGGGGGCTGGGGGACAGGGATTGTGAAATCCTGTTTCATGGCCTACCGCCTCTCGCCCTTGGCGGCGGAATATGATATGGGAAGGTGGACCCGGCCGGTTCGGTTATAGGCGCATTTCAGTAGTTCCTCAGCTTCCTCGAATTTGGCTTCGTGAGCGGCGGCGGTGATCTCCGTGACCTTTTCCCTGGTAAGCCTCCCCTGGGTGGCGATCGCGAAGAGAAGCTGAACGGTAATATCCTGGCTGGCAGCTATCTCGGCCAGCAGAGCCTTGGCGAAAGGTGTGACGAAACCCCAGGCGAGTTCCGTCAGCCGCTCGCTGCACCATTCCCCGAGCGTCTTTTCCTCGTTCATGGAGAATTGCCGAAGGCGGTTGAAAACGTCCTCATGAACGCGCACCCCGATGCGCTTGGTGCGATTGGTAGTTTTTTCCATCACACTCAGCATTGCCTGTAACCTCCTGACCAGTATGGGCTGTAGCCTCCGCGGCTAGAGCTGCAGCAGCCGCTACCGAGCGGTAGCAGACATTGCCGAACGCTTGTTAACTTCTTTCTCTGCAAGGCGGTGGCGTTTGCTGCCCGAAGGGCAGCAACGGCTACCCTACCAGGGGTGGCGTGTCCAGGGGCGGCGAAGCCGACCCGCCGATCAGCCGCTGCGCAGCAGCGTGAACGCCAACGCCGGAAGCGAAAAAGGATGTGGTACGGCGGCGACAAACATCGCGAGCAGGTTGGTTGCAAAGGCACGATGAACGGCATGGGTGAGGACAAGGCTTGCGCCGACGTTCGCCTGAGCACCATCAGACCCCTCTATCTATAAGAAGCCTGAAAAAGGCAAAAACCTTACAACTTTATTTTTCCCCACGACCAGGAAGGAAGAATTTTCCCTTTCTTGCCTGCCCTGTGGAACTTCCAAGGCCACTCCGACCTAGCTCATTCAAACGAGGCCGGGCAGCCTCCTTGGGGCCGAGATTCCCCCCATTTACTAAGAGACAAAAAACCGGCAAAACCTCACCCATCAAATCTCATGTTGAAGCAAGTAAATGTACGAATGCCCTGTCTTGTGGCTTGCCACGCTATTCGGCAGCACTTTCATCGAAGCCCACCCAACCAGGGCGCGGGCGGGCGGTGAGGGGAATCCTCCCCCCTACTATTGAAGAGACACAAAAACGGGAAAACCTTAACGGCTAAATTCCTCCTTTAGGCAAGAAAATGCAGGAATGCCCTATATTCTGGCTTGCCACCTTGGGATTCGGGCACGTTTTCATCGAAATTCACTCCAACCAGGGCGTGTGCCCCCGGCGAGAGCGGGAAAATCTCCCCCTATCATTAAAGAGTCCAAAAAACGGGAAAATGTTAGTGACCGGTTTCGCGAATGCTGTTTCGAATCACTACGGCGGGGCGCCAGCCAGTGTGGTCATAAGCTTGGTGAATACGGTTTGCTCTGCGTGATTACCCGGGCAGAAGGATGATCCGCCAGCCGCTCGCGCAGATACGTGTACCTCTCGGCGCGGAGGGGAGCCGCTAAGGCAGTGGCAAGAGGAAGGAAAATCGCCTCTTCCGAACTCTCCCCTGGCTTCCCCTTGGGATTTCCCTGGGGCTTACCCCTGGGCAGGTGTGCCGAAAGCGATCCAGAGGGTTTTTGCACGCCGCAAGCGCCCTTTTACAGCGAAGCTCGATTCCGGATCCGACCGTTATTGTTGTGAGGGCTGCGAGGTAACTCGGTGGAACTGAGAATACACAGCAGATAGATGAAACAGGGCACGGAGGGAAACCCAGGCTTCAAACTCCTTCGGCTCGAAAGGGAAAACGTTCCGGCACACTTATTCAACGATCCTCAAGTCCAACGGCGACGACGTCAAGGTGGTCAAGTTACCCCACGCCTCAGCGAATCACACTCGACATCTACTCACAGGCCCTCAACCGCAGAATGGGCCGCGCAGAGTAAAGTTGTGAGCATGATTAGGACAAAAAACGACAATGAGTGTACCTTCAGTGTACCTCGCTCCCGGAGGGAAGCAGACGTAATGCTTGAAAAGGTTTGGCGTCCCCGACGGGATTTGAACCCGTGTTACCGCCGTGAAAGAACAATTCCGTTAAGTAAATGCAACGACTTACAAGAGGCGGGCGGCCCTGTAAGTCATTGGTAGTCCGTACAAGCCAGATCATTACCGTACCGTAATCCGTACCGCGATTTCACGATCATCCGCACAGCTCTCCGTCTTCCTCCCGTTAAAGCGGCGTGTACCTACACAGGTCCCATTGCCGCAGTTAATTTAAACAGCCGTGATCTTATACTCGTCCGATCGCTTATTAACTGAGGAGTGCTCGTTACCACCAGCGGGCGCGATACGTTGATATGGCACATTTATGCCATGATATGGCACATTTGTGCCATATCTTAAGGCACCTGCGTATCATTGGCAAATTCTCCGGATCCACTATCCTTACCTTCAGCGCTTAAAAATCTAACGCCGGCCACTGAACTCCCACGCCGCTGACGGAAGCTGTTGTCTCACCGATACAACTCGCTCCATTCATGCAAGCTGGTGCTCTTAAGTTGAGGCCTCCATCGGCGGAGCTGATTCTTCCGCACGCCGTACCGATGACACAGTACAATCTCGATTACTATTCGGTTTTACCTAACCAGTAAATTAGGGATTTTCACGTGGCCACTTAAGGTATCCGCCTGATTGACGGGACGTAGGGTGGGCTTTAAAAAAAGACTGTTTTTGGAATGCGAATGAGAGGGCGTGCAACGGACGATCAGGTGCGGATGCCAGTCCACAACCCCAACCCAATGATCGTTAACCCGCCGCGGAGGAGTTGAGCACTCACTACTCAGCGTGGTACGTAGTTTCCTCGGTTAAACGAAACGATTGAGTTCGCCTGGCAAGCTTGCCCCGGGCAGGAGGGAGAAGTTTGTGAAAATTCTGATTACCGGCGGCGCGGGTTACATTGGAAGCCATACGGCAAAGCTTTTGTCGCATTGCAGTCTAATTCCTGTCGTAGTTGACGATCTAAGTACGGGGCACCGATGGGCGGCAAAGTGGGGGCCAATAGTCGAAGGCAATTTGGCGGATACCGGCCTGATTCGACAGGTTCTTGCAACTCACAAAGTTGGCGCGGCGATTCACTTTGCGGCCAGCGCTTACGTGGGGGAGTCCATGGAGGACCCGCGTAAGTACTTCCGTAACAATGTAATCAACACGCTAAACCTGCTCGACGCCTTGATCGACGCTGGGCTGGCTTACGTCGTTTTCTCTTCCACCTGCGCTACCTATGGGACGCCAGCGGAGATGCCGATCCCAGAAAATCACATCCAAGACCCTATAAATCCTTACGGTGAGTCTAAGCGCTTCGTTGAAAGGGTGCTCCATTGGTACGGAAGGGCTTACGGGTTGAAGTGGGTGGCCCTACGCTATTTCAACGCGGCAGGTGCCGACCCGGAAGGAGAGATCGGAGAGGAGCACGACCCCGAAACCCATATGGTCCCCATCGCGATTCAAGCCGCGCTCGGCAAGCGGCCCTACATGGAGGTATTCGGGACTGATTACCCGACTCCGGATGGCACCGCGATTCGCGACTATACCCACGTTACTGACCTCGCTCGGGCCCACCTCCTGGCCCTTAGATATCTCCTAGGAGGTGGGAAGAGCACTGCGGTCAACTTGGGGACAGGGAACGGCCATTCGGTCCGCAAGGTCATCCGAGCGGTGGAGAGAGTGAGCGGTCGCCGCGTCCCGGTCCGGGAGGCCGCGCGGCGTCCGGGAGACCCGCCCGTCTTGGTGGCGGATTCCGGAAAAGCGTGCCAGCTCCTGGGATGGCAGCCGCAATTTTCCAGCCTGGACGCGATTGTCGAGACCGCCTGGAACTGGCACTCGAGAGAAACAAAGGCCCACAGCATGGGCGGCTTGACCCGCGGGAACGGACGATGAACGAGCCGGAAACACAAGTCGGCGGACAAGAAAACGCTCACGAGCAACCCTCTACGGGTTGGCCGGGCCATGCGCCGGGCCTGTTCGAATCCAGCCGCGACATTCTCCGCGTCGTCCCGCCGACACAACGTCCGATTACGCCCCACTCGGCGGCCCGCCTGAACGGGAAGTTCTTGTCGGTCGGAGGCGAGAAGTTCTACGCTCGCGGCGTGACATACGGGCCGTTTCGGCCGGACAGGACCGGTAACGTATATCTCAGTCCCGAAACCGTTCGGGGCGATCTCGCCCAGATGTCGGCAAACGGAATCAACGCCATTCGGACGTTCGCCCCGCCGCCCCGCTGGCTGTTAGACATTGCGCAGGCGGAGGGCCTTCGAGTGATGGTCGGTTTCCAGGCGGAGCGTGACTACGCTTTCCTCGACGACCGGAAAATTGTCCGCGATATTCGGAAGCAGGCGCAGGTTACCGTCCGCGCTTGTGCGGGCCACCCTGCTGTCCTGGGCTACACTCTGGGGAATGAAATCCCCGCGCACGTGGTCCGTTGGCACGGAGCCCGCTCGGTCGAGCTTTACCTTCGCGAGCTTTACGCCGTGGCCAAGAATGAGGATCCCGAAGGCCTCTTCTCTTATGCCAACTACCCGACCACGGAGTACCTGGACCTGTCCTTCTTCGATCTGCTCTGTTTCAACGTTTATCTCGAGTCACAGCCCAAATTCGAGGCTTATCTCGCCCGGCTCCAGAACCTTGCCGGCAATCGTCCGCTGGTCCTGACGGAAATCGGATTGGACAGCCGCAGTAACGGCACGGCGGCGCAGGCGGAGACGCTCGACAGGCAGGTCCGAGCTTCCTTTGCGGCAGGCTGTGCCGGCGCTTTTATCTTTGCGTGGACTGACGAGTGGTTTTCGCGCGGCCGCGACGTCGAAGATTGGGACTTCGGTTTGACCGACCGACAGCGAAGACCCAAGCCGGCGCTCGAGACGGTGCGAACGGCTTTTGCCGAATCGCCCTTCGCTCCCAACGTCGGCTGGCCCAAGATTTCGGTAGTCGTCTGCACTTACAACGGGCAGCGGACGCTTCGAGACTGCCTGGAGGGTCTCGAGCAACTGAAGTATCCAAACTACGAGGTCATCGTGGTTGACGACGGGTCAAAGGACCAAACGGCGGAAATTGTTCGGGAGCATAACGTCCGACTGATCAGGACCGAAAACCGTGGCTTGAGCGCCGCGCGAAAAACAGGGTG
>QHZM01000529.1 GCA_003224665.1 Acidobacteriota bacterium | reverse complement strand
TAAGGCAAGATGTCTTTGTTCACCCCCGTGAAGCCGCCCAGGAAACTATGGGTGCCGATCCGGCAGTACTGATGAATCCCGCAAAAAGCTCCCACGATGGCGTAATCGCCGATCTCCACGTGGCCGCCCAGCGAGGCGCCGTTGGCCATAATGACATGGTCGTGGAGCGTACAGTCATGGGCGACGTGGACGTACGCCATCAGCAAGTTGTGGTTGCCGATTCGGGTGACGCCGCCGCCACCGGCTGTGCCTCGATGGACGGTGACGAACTCCCGGAAAATGTTTCCCTCACCGATCTCAAGCCGCGTGGGTTCGCCGCGGTACTTGGTGTCCTGCGGGGCCAGTCCGATTGAGGCAAAGGGGAAAATCCGGTTTCCCTTGCCGATCTTCGTCGGGCCGTCAATTACGGCTTGCGACATCACTTCAGAGTCTTCGCCGAGCTCCACACCCTCGCCGATCACCGAATAGGGGCCTAGAGTCACGTTGCAGGCGACTTGAGCTCGAGGGTGGACGATGGCTGTGGGGTGAGCTTTCATGTCCCGGGACGGTCGATAATCGCGAATGCGACAATGGCGTCGGCTACCAGCTTTCCGTCGACCGTAGCCCGGCCCACCGTCTTGCCGAAATTGTTTCGCCGGTTGAGAAATTCCATTTCAATCCGCAATTGGTCTCCCGGGACGACCGGGCGACGGAACCGGGCGTTGTCAATGCCGGTGAAATAAATGAGCTTCTTTTCGCGGTCCGCCAGATCGCGGTAGATCAAGACTCCGGCCACCTGGGCCATGGCCTCGACGATGAGCACGCCCGGCATTACCGGCACTCCGGGAAAATGGCCTTGAAAGAATTCTTCATTGATGGTGACGTTCTTCAAACCCACGATTCGCTTCTCAGGCTCGAGTTCCACAATTCGGTCCACCATCAACATCGGATAACGGTGAGGCAGGAGCTTCATGATGTCGGTAATGCCGTACACCATCTTGGGTTCCGCCTGCGGTTGCTTCTCGGTTTCGTGAGTCACAGTGCGATCCGCCACGATTTACCGCCCTCGAGGGCCCTGCCTCCGCCGCCGGCCGTCGCCTGCGAATAGGTCAGGGCGTTCGCGCCATTATAATCGAAAGATTCGACGCCTCCAAACGCCGGGCCGGGCGGCGGCAAGGAGAGTCCCTGTGACGATATTTCGTTTGTGCTAAACTCGGCTCGCCCCTCGCGGGAGGACGTTTGTGGCGGCGCGCATTCTGGACGGAAACAAGATCCGCGATGAGATCCTGGCGGAGCTCGCAGGCCAGGTCCGCGAACTCAAGAGTGCGGGCGTTACGCCGGGGCTTGTCGCCGTCCTGGTGGGCGCCAATCCCGCCTCGCAGATTTACGTCCGCAACAAAGTGAAAGCCTGCGAGTCGCTGGGTCTCTACAGCGAGAAGCTCGACCTCCCGGCTGAGACGACCACCGACCAACTCCTGGCATTGGTCGAAAAACTCAACCGGCGAGACGACGTTGACGGCATCCTGGTGCAGCTTCCTCTCCCGCCGGGCGTGGACTCGAAGCGGATCCTCATGGCTGTGGACCCGGCGAAGGACGTGGACGGGTTCCATCCCTTGAACGCGTTGGAAAGCCCGTGGCCCTGCTGCTGCTGCATCACCACGCGACCGTCACCATCTGCCATTCGAAGACCCGCGACTTGGCGTCCGTGGCGCGGGAAGCGGACATCCTGGTCGCTGCCATCGGCAAGCCCGCCTTTGTAACGGGAGATTTCATCAAGCCTGGCGCCACGGTGATTGACGTGGGCACCAACCGCTTGACGACGGAAGACGAAGTCCGCTGGGTTTTCCGTGACGCGGCGAAACCCCTCGAGAACCTCGCGGCGAAGGGCCAGGTTCTGGTCGGCGACGTGCACCCTGAAGACGTCAAAGAGAAAGCGGGCGCTTATACGCCCGTCCCGGGCGGGGTTGGGCCCTTGACCATCGCCATGCTGATGTCGAATACCGTCCAGGGCGCGCGTGCCCGCCGCGGAGTGGGCGTGCCTGCCGGAAGACAATGATGAGGCGCAAAAGCTTTCCCTCGTCTTGGGTTCGACACCCGGTGCGATTTTCACGCTGTCCGCGCAAATTGCCACGCTCCGCCGGTCACTGAACTTTGATGGGTTACTTTGGACTCACGGGCGGCGTGGCTTCGGGAAAAAGCACCGTCGCCCG
>QHZM01000526.1:1620-2934 GCA_003224665.1 Acidobacteriota bacterium | reverse complement strand
GGTTCAAGGCGATGCCGAGGATCCTGGCTCCCGTTGCCTGGAGAAGGGCCCGGGCGCGACGAACGGCTTCGTAGGGCGTGGAGTAAGCACGAACGACCAGCGCGACGGCGTCCGTTAAGGTCGCCAATATCCTTGAATCGGCTACGCTCAGTAAAGGCGGCGAGTCCACCAGCACGTAGTCAAATTGATCTCGAAGCTGCCGGAGCAGGGCTGCCGCCATCGGAGAGGAAAGGATCTCTGCGGGGTTTGGAGGAATGGGCCCACAAGGGATCACACTCAAATTCTCCACGTTTGGAACCGGCATGATGCAGGATAAAATTTCAATGCGCCCCGTCAGGGATTGGACAAAGCCCGGCCTGTTTTCAACTCCGGTTGAACGATGGCAAGACGGCCGCCGCATGTCGCAGTCCACAATCACGACCTTGCTGCCGAGGCTCGCGAGAGTGGCCCCGAGGTTGACGGTCACTGTCGTCTTGCCTTCTCCGGGAAGCGCGCTCGTGATGAGGATTGATTTCGGGACGGGAGGCGCGGACAGCAGGATGGAAGTTCGAAGCGAGCGGAAGGCCTCGAGCGCCGCTGGACTTGTTAGGATGGCCGGCGCGGCGGGCCCCACGCCCTCCGTAGTAGTCGCGAGGCTTTGCGCCTCACCTCGGTCCGCACCATCGAGCGTGAACTTCGGGAGAACGCCGAGCGCAGGCAGACGGAGCCGTTGCTCCACTTCGTCCGTCGTCTTGACGGTGTTGTCCAGCCGCTCTTGCAGCAGGGTGAGCGCTATACCCAAACCCAGACCAAAGATGACACCCAAGGTCAGATTCAAAGTGATGCGGGGCCTCACGCGGCCCTTGGGCACTTCCGCAGGGTCCACGATGCGGATATTGCTCGCCTTCAGTCCTGCGGAAACCTGGGCCTCCTTGAGGCGCTGCAGCAGGCCCTCGTAGAGCTGTTTGTTCGTGTCCACCTCGCGCTTGAGGATGTTGTAAGTAATGCTTCTTTCGGCGATCTGGTTCACGACCTTCACCTGACTCCGGACGGCGTCCCCAAGGTACTTCTCCCGGGCCAAAGCAGCCCGGTAGTCATCAACGATATTTTGAGTCAGGGCCTTCTTATATCGATCGAGCGCTTCCCGCAGCGTATCCACCTGTCTTTTGAGTTGAAGAGCTTTGGGATAATCGGGCTTGACGACTGCGGTAAGCTGCGCGTAGTCGCGCTCGGATTCTGCCAGACGGAACTCGAGGTCCTGGATCAGCTTGTTGGAGAGAATGCCCGGGACGTCGTCAATTCTTCCGGCCTGCAAAAGGCTGTAGACAGATTCTT
>QHZM01000526.1:0-1611 GCA_003224665.1 Acidobacteriota bacterium | reverse complement strand
TTTGGCCTTGAGCTCCACCAGGCGACCGGAAAGCCACTCGGAAGCTTTGAGGGTCTCATCCCACTTCACCTGGAGGTTCTGGTCAATGTAGTCGGCAGCCAGGCGGTTGGCAATGAGCGCCGCCAAATTGGGGTTGTGGCTGTCAAACGACACCTCGACCAGGTTGCTGCGCCGGACCGGGCTGACGCTGGCCGAGTCCAGAAAATGCTTGACACTGTTTCGGTAGGCGTCCGCCGAAGTGTCCGGAGGGCCATCGTCTGAACTCGATGGAATCTTTGAAGGGTTGGTCGTAATCAGGCCGAAAAGGGCCTGTCGCCGGTAAAATTCCGGATTGCGAAAGAGTTGCAAATCATTGATGACTCGTTCGGCCAGGGTGCGGCTCTGAAGGACCTTGTACTGCGTCTCGCGATAACTATCCACGTCCATCGCATCGAGCCGAAGGACTTCTTTGAAGTTCAGGACGTTGGGCTCCTCGGGATTAACTTCGACAAGGACTTTGCCCTGGTAGACCGACTTCTGCTTCAAAGTGCCTATCGCCACTACGGAAAAGACAATCAAGAGGCAGGAAAGCAGCGCCCACCGGCGCTTGACGATGATGCGCCAGTAATCGAGCAGGTGGGGGACTTCTTCCGGCGATATGTCCACCACATCCTGCTCCCGGAGCATCGGCAAGCCGGCTCGCTCAAGAGTTTGCGGTTGTGTTACTGCCAAATTTCTTTCTTCCATCGCCAGGAATCCACGAAGGAGGCAGGACGTTGTGGCGCACTCACCTGGTGCGCCAGATCAACACGCCGCTGACCGTCGCGACGGCGGCCTCAACGCCGCGCTTCAGCGCGATTTTTTCCGCACTGTCGGGGACAAAGAGAATGTCGTTGGCTTGCATTTCCGGGTCGGGGGACTTGCCTTTCAAAACTTTTTTCAGGTTCACCGGAATTTCATCCCTCGAGCCGTCCGGCTTCCGGCGAATGATTCGCGCGTCGGCTCTGGCGGCACTCCCTGACAGGCCCTGGGCCATGGCGATTGCCTGAAGAACCGTGACACTCTCACGGTCTTCGAGGACAAAACCTCCCGCCTGTTTCACGCCTCCGCCCGTGACATAAACAACGTCGGCCTGGCTTACGCTGATGATATCCAGAGGCTTGATCTCGATGTTGAGGGCGTCCTGCTGGGAGTAGAGCAATTCATGCAGGTTGATCTCGAGTTTTTCGGGTGAGAGGAGGCGCATGCCCGGGACAAGTTGGACTCCAGGAAAACCCTCTTTCCTCGTGATCAGGACGGTCCGGCCCGCCGGAGGGCTCATGCGTTTGGCCAGTCCTCCCGCCATCGAAATCATTTCCACCAGAGTCCGCGCCGCGGTCAGTTGGTAAAGTCCCGGCCGGTCAACGGCGCCGATGACCGACACCGGCCGGGCGTGGTATTCCCTGACGAAGATGCTGACTTGTGGCGCCTGAAGATAGTCTTCGGATAATTTTGCTTCGAGTTCCCTGCCGAACTGCTCGGTTGTCCGGCCCACCGCTTCGACCCGGCCGAGGAGCGGCAAGGAAACTGTCCCGTCGTTCGCGACCCGGACGGTCCGGCCTAGCTCAGGAACGTTAAAGACTTCAATGTCTA
>QHZM01000525.1 GCA_003224665.1 Acidobacteriota bacterium | reverse complement strand
GTCCGGGTCGCTCAGCCACAGCACCACGGTCAACCTCACAGTTGACTAAGAAGCCGAGTGCACTAGAGTGAAGATGAAGAACTCAGGCGAGGCAAGATCCTGCTTGGGTCTGCGCGGGGCGCGTGCTGCCCCAATTAGCCTGAGCCGGAAACTACGTCGTGTAACTCGCAGAAAGCAAGTAAGAAGCTGGTAGGCCTGGGGAGATTCGAACTCC
Source organism: Acidobacteriota bacterium (assembly GCA_003224665.1). Lineage (GTDB taxonomy): Bacteria > Acidobacteriota > Terriglobia > UBA7540 > UBA7540 > QHZM01. Next base: position 4,377 of record QHZM01000525.1, on the reverse strand, counting down.
TGACCCACGGTTTAGGAATTTAAATAAGTAACGGTATCTCGTTGATTTGCGGCAGGGTTGACAACCCTAAGTCACTCAAGAGCACTGTACGTCGCCAAAACTGCGTCCTAATTGTATTTGAAGCGGATTCCTCGATACAGGAAAGATTACACTGCCTCAGTCTCCTCGACCGTCCCTTAGTAGGTGTAGAAGTATCGCACTTCAATTCCACGACCTCACACGTGGGTTTCACGCTCCCTTGTTCCATCGTTCTCCGCCAGGGACCGCCTTTGAAGGGCAGCTTCGTGCGGGATCAAACCGAAGATGGAGGGTCGAAAGATTGTTTAAGCTGCGCGCCACGTGTACCGATGTTGCAGCCCACCCACGCGGGGCATGGCGACAACTTGGAAATAACCAGCTTTCCTTCCCTCTACCGCCCTCTTTTCGGGTGTGTCTTTCCCCAATCCATCGTGAGTTCTATCCGCGTGACAGTAGCCAAGGTAATCACGAACCAACTTTCGCGGGTGGGATTCATTGAACACGATCGCGTGGTCCAGCAATTCTATCCGGCAGCTCCTCTGTCCGTCGCCAATATTTCGGCGCACTTAGATTTAATAACTTAGATATCGACGTTTAACAATGTTAAGCGCGACTCCCGAGGCGCAAGGTCTCTCGGATCGAATTATTGCGGAGCACGGCGGCAGATCGAGACCCGATAAAGTGCATGCCGGTCCCCGCTCAAGGGTGCTTTCAGCCGCATTGCCGCGATGAGTTTTGGAACACTCGATGGACGGCCTTGGACTTTTGGAGCATTCCCCGAATTTAGGGCAATCCATCTACACATTTCAAGGCGGACGGAATTTTCAATTGGGAACATGTACTGACTGATCTTGTACTCGCGAAGTGCGCCCAGACTGAATTAATGCGGAGCACACCGGCAAGAATCAGTTCACAGTAATCGTCAGCGTCCCAAGGGTCTTGGTCGTACTGACACCCGCAACGCTTGCCTGCACGGTGATTGTAAACGTGACCGGCGGATGCGGGGTTGGCAGCGGCGGGCTCGAACCTCCTCCTCCACAAGAAGCCGCGGCGAGGAAGAACGATACGAGACCAATGAGGAACAGCAATGAAGTCGCCAGCCGCATTTTCCGGCGCCGGATCACGATTCCAAATAGCATGCTGGCCGTCAGGACGATAGCGAGAGGTAAGAGTGTTCCGGGGTGCCTACCCGCGCCTGTCCACGGAGAAGGAGTCGCGGGAGGAGCCGCAGAAGGCCGGGAGTTTACTTGTACGGTGAGCGTGTCGGAGACGCTGCCGTGAGGTGGGCGAGATGTTGCCACTGAAATCCGGCGGGGGTGGAGGAGGAGGCTGAGCCATCAGGGTGGCCGTGGCGCTGCGGGTGAGTGGACCGCTGGTGCCCGTGACGGTGAATATGTAGCTTCCTTCCGCAACGTTGGTCGTCTGGATGTTGAGCGGGATGTTTGTTGCACCGGCCCCAATGGTGCCGAGACCGGCGACTACAGTTGCTCCAGCAGGAAGGCCGGATATGCTGGTCTGCACCGGCCCTCCGTAACCGTTCACTGAGTTAACTGTGAGACTGTAGTTGGCGTATCCTGAAGATGCCGCTGTCGCGGTCGAGGGAGAAATACTGATGCCAAAATCTCCGATACTCAGGGTCGCATCGAGCTTATCTGTGACGGACCCATCTGTCCCGACCACCGTGAACGGATAAGTTCCAACTACCCCATCGGAGGTGGTCGTTACCACGAGCGAGGACCCCGTGAACTCTCCGGCAGGCAACTGCACACCGGACCGCGCAAATTGACAGGCCGCCCAGCTTCGCAACCCCGTACAGGAAAACTGCACAGTGGTCGAATAACCGTTGATGGAAGCTATCCACAAGCCATAGTTGCCGGTTGTCTGAGAAGGGAGAACCGCTTGTGGAGTGTTCTGCAACCAAAGACGAAAGCCAACCTGAGAACTGCTGGCCTTCCAGGCGTAGGCCGTTGCAGATTGCGTGCCAAGGGTAGCCCGGATCGTGAAAACGTGGTTAGGATTGAACCCGCCTCCTATCTGAAACGGGACGTCCTCACTCACAGTGTTGGCCGGGATCGTAATACTGCTAGGAAGGCTGATGGCAGGATCGCTGGAAACAAGTTGGATCGTCGTATCAGTCGCTGCCGGCACCGCGAGGGTTATGCGGGCGGAATCAGTCGCGTTAATGATCGGCAAGCTGACGAGACCCACTTGTAGCGCAGTCCCTGTTTGGGCTGGTACGAAATGGTAGGACGAGCCGTATCCGGCCAATTCCAACAGGTCAGCCTTCCCGTCCCCATCGAAGTCGGCCGCGAACTGAGGCACAAGGAATTGGTTGAAATCGAAGGTCTCAAAAGTCGGTGTAAAGGTCCCATCGCCGTTTCCTGACAGGATTTGCAAAACGGTATGAGGACCCGCAGCCGTACCGGAATAACCTGCGACCAACTGGAACGCGGCAATGTCGAGATTTCCGTCTCCGTTGAAATCGGCCAGCGTAACACCTGGGTTGTAGGTGTAGGAGAAATCCAGCACACCGGCAGAAGGTTGGTAGGTGTTGTTCAGCACGGGCAACATTCATCGCACCGAAGTCCGGCAACACGACCTTCCCTGCGGCAAAAGTCCCGTCACCCTTGCCCAGAAATTCGTATACATTGTGCCCTTGAGTACCCTCAAGAGTACTCCTGACTTGCACTAAAACGTCGGGTTTCCCGTCGCCATTAAAGTCACCGAGCCACAGCCGGTCTGGGAAAAAAGCACCGGGCACGTCATCGAATGTCGTTGAGTAACCCGGCGCGAAGGTTCCGTCCCCCTTCCCCAGTAAAACGCTGAGGGTCGATTTCGTGCTGTTCGGATTGGAACCTTGCATGGACCCCGAAGTCACAAGGTCCAGCTTTCCATCACCATTGAAATCCCCGACGCCTAGTAAGCCCTGCGCCCCGGGAGGCTGCGATAAAGCTAACGGGGTGAACGTTCCATCCCCGTTGTTTGTTGCAAAGGCGATATAGGAGGTGTCCATTGAAAACTGCGAGCCGATCGCCACGAAGTCAGGACGTCCCGTATTGCGGAAATCTCCCATTGCGAAGTCCCCAATCCTGCCATTGGTTTTGTAAGTTTCATCGATCACCGCAGAGCGGATCGGGTCTGAGAACTGTCCCGATCCCTTGTTGAGGAGCACAGTCAAATTAAAAGGCTCAGGGTATAGCCGCCCTAGTTCCAAGACAACAAGATCCGGCTTGCCATCCCCGTTCACGTCAGCCACTTTGAAACCGGTATAAGGCGCATTGATGACACCTTCATTGTTCCCAAAGGCTTCGTAGCCGATATAACCGCCCTCCGGTATGCCAAAACCGCCGGTGCCATCGTTTAGAAATACCGAAACTGAATCGGCGTCCTGGTTGGCAGTGACGACGTCGGGCTTCCCGTCGCCGTTCACGTCGGCAAAGGCGAGGGAATACATGGAAGGTTGGCCTCTGAACACCCGAGCGTTGGTGAAATTGCCTTTCCCGTCTCCGAGGAGGACGGAGACGACGTTACCAGGTTGGTCCCCGAAGATCCGCGTGTCCAGTAAAGCTACGGCAGATGCGACAATGTCGAGTTTTCCGTCGCCATTCACATCAGCAAGCGCCAGCCCCCCAGCAATATCACCGAGACCCAATTTCCGGATCCCATTTTGTGTCTGGAACGTTCCGTCGCAATTGCCTGGGAATATAGTGGCGAGCCCATAATTATCCGTGTCGATCAAGTCGGCGCAGCCGTCTCCGGTGACATCGCCGAGGGCAATGTTGGTAATGAGCACCCGATCAAAAAATGGGTAATCCACAAGCTGGGAAATTTTGAAGGTGCCGTCCTTTTGATTGAGGTATGCATATACTCCGGGTGTTACCGGGTTAATGTCATTTACAACCAGGTCGGGGAATCCGTCGCCATTCAGGTCGGCCTCCGCAACGTTATACGCGAACAAGATGTCTGCTGACGCGACGAACGGCTTTTCGTAAGGCCGGTACACCGGCCGCCCAAATCGACCTGTGCCATCGCCGGGGAGTAATGCGAGCTCGCCGACGTTGACGTTGCCCCCCATCCCCACCAAGATGTCCTTGAACCCATCGCGGTTGAAGTCGTCGATCAGCAGACCGATTGGAATGCCCGGTATGTAGTAAGGCGTCTCGTCCCCGAAGGTCCCGTCGCCGTTCCCCAGCAAGACTCCAACTTGCCCGCTATCCGCTTCTGCAACGATCAAGTCAAGGTTGCCGCTCCCCCCCAAGTCCGCCGCAGCCACAAAGACCGGCGACTGTCCTTTGAGCGGAATAATCACGGGAGGTTGCGTTGTGCCGTCGCCATTCCCGAAGTAAACCCAAAGTGTGT
>QHZM01000171.1 GCA_003224665.1 Acidobacteriota bacterium | reverse complement strand
CTGTCCCGGCGGCGAGCAGCCAGACGAACGTGCGGACGCCCGCGGCCCAGTTGTAGATGAGACCGCGGGGGACGTATTTGGCCTGGACCGATTCGTCCGAGCCGCGCCATGACGGAATGGAATTGAACTCGTCGTCCCAATACTCGATATCCGGGCGGATGCCGGCGTAGTCGCGGACCATTTCTCGAAGCTTGCTCGGCGATTCCTGTCCGTACGCGCCGTAGTCCATGGATTCCGGATTGAGGTTCTGGCCGTACCCCGGATAGGTGTGGTAGGCGTAAACGTCGATCTGAGACGCGCACTGGCAAGTGTCGAGCGCGCGCCGCGTAAAATCGCGCGAGGGGTCTGCCTGGCCGCCGTAGATGACTTTGGCTTCGGGGTCGGTTTCGTGGACGGCCGGGGCGAAGGCCTTCAGCAGCCGCCCATATTCTTCGGGATTGCCGTACGGGTTCCAGTAGCCGATGTCCTGTTCATTCCAGAGCGCGTAGTAACGAATACGCCCTCTAAAATGATTGACCATCCATTTTACGTATTTGACGAAAGCGTCAATCTGCGCCGGTGTCTTGGTGGGCCAGAAAATTGAGTAAAGGCTTCGGTCGTCGTTGTGAAAAGAACCGGGCTCCGGAGCGATCGAATCGGGCAGCCGGCCGGCGGGCGATGTGTACATCGGGTTGCCGTAGAGGAGTTGGACTTGGACCTTCACGCCGTTTTCGACGAGGGAGTCTACGAAGTCGTCGAGTCCTGGCGGCGCAGCATAAACACCGCGCTTCTGTTCGATCCAGTCCCAGCTCGTCGGCTCCGAACTGTTTTCATATTGACCGATGCGGATCCAGCTCACGCCCGCGTCGAACATGCGCGTCCACCACCAGCGTTCCCACGGCAGATAGGGCTCGCGCGGCAAGTTCGAATTGATCCCGAAGCCGTCACGGATTTGAGTAGACCGCTTCGGCGGGACATGGTGGGGGACTTGTCGTTTTTCATTGGCTGCCGTTAGGCAAGGAGGAATTGTCCAGGCGCACGCCAATAGACCGACCATTAGAAGTTTCGACCCGTGCCATGAGGAATACGACCGCCCATCCATCACGCTTGAACCTCTTGATGAATTTAATTTCCAGGATTTGTGCACTGTGGTAAAGCAGGAAATATATCCCATGAAGCCGGAGGCTAACGAAACGTAGCCCTATTGCCGAGCCAATGCCAGGCTGCGCAGCGCATCGGGCGAATCGGTTTCGGATTAGCTTTTAAACTGGCGCCTTTGAGCGTAAGCTGCCGGTTGCTGAACACTCCCGCTCATTTCGTCAAGGAAGCAAGTTTCGATCTTTCCCGTTACAAGCGCGGGACAAACGTTTAACCCTCCCTGGTGGCGCGTCGCTTTGTCCGTCACGCGATGCTGAGTGCTGCTGCGCCTAAAACATCCACTTCAGCGCGAGCTGGATCTCGCGCTGGTTGTCGGGCAGCGTGCCCCGGATGCTGGCGCCGCCAGACTGGTCAACAGTCCCTCCGGGCAGCGCAAACTGCGGCGTGTTCCACAGGTTGAAGAACTCCGCACGGAATTGCAGCTTGTGGCGTTCGGTGATGCGGAAGTCCTTCAGGAACGCGAAGTCGAAGTTGCGCTGATCTGAGCCACGAAGGTTGGTGCGTCCGCCGTTGCCGAACTGGTGCGCGAAGGTCTGGCCCGGGGCGAGCGGTGGCAAGACGAAGGCGGCCTGGTTGTAGAAGCAGTCGAGCGTCTGCTTGCCGGGCTGGCTGCAACCAAGCGCCCCCTGCGTCGCCGTGTCGAAAGCGAAATCGTACGGGTTGTGGATGCGGTCGGGCCGCCCGCCCGCGCCGGTGTTGGTTTGACCATCGGAGAGGAACGCCGTGTAAACCTCGCCGCTGCGCAGCAGGGTGATGCCGGAAATCTGCCAGCCTCCCAGAATCAGGTCGGCGGCACTGGGCAAGCCGCCGAGGAACTTCCGGCCCTTACCAAACGGCAACTCCCAGAGATAGCTCACCACAAAGCGGTGGCGAAGGTCCGGCTGCACAGGACCTTTTTCCGCGGCGATATCGTAGGCGTTCTGGATCTGTGCGCCGACGTTTCCGTCCGCGGTTCCCAGGTTCTTGGCGAACGTGTACGAGGCGAGAATGTTGAACCCATTGGAGAACCGTTTGTTCACCGAAGTCTGGAAGGCATGGTAGGCCAGGCTGAGCTGGGGGAAGTTCCAGGGCAGAATCACGTCCAGACCCGGGAGCCGGTCGAAGTACGGCCGCCCGGAGTTGCCAACTGAAAAGTTGGAATCGAGAGGCAGCGGCGGCTGGTTCAGGTTGCTGGACTCGTGATTCCACAGGTGCAAACCGCGCGAGCCGACGTAGGCGGCCTGGACCACCCAGTCGTGGCCCAGTTCCTGTTGGAGGTTGGAGTTCCACTCCATGATGTATGGGATAACGCGCTTGGGGCCGTTGGTGCGAACCGTGCCAAACGGGGAGGTCGGGTCGGGGAAGCTCACCGTGGCGGGCAGGATCTTGTCAATGTACTGGCCCGCGGGAGGGATTTGACCGGCGCTGAAGTTCTGGGAGTTCACCGTGAGATAGGGCGGGTTCAGTCCCAAGTCATCGAAAATGTTGCCTTCCTGGGAGTAAAAGATTCCAAAGGCGCTGCGTACCACCGTGCGCTTGCCCCCGAAGGGTGACCAGGCAAACCCGACTCGTGGCCCGACGTTGTTCTTGTCGAACTGGACGCCCGCGTGGGGCACGGCATTCGGTCCTTCTGCATTGACCACGACGGCTCGCTGCAGGTCGAAGTTCCCGATGCGGCCGTTCGTCGGGGAGACAACTTCGTAGCGAAGGCCGAGGTTGAGGGTCAGGTTCGGCGTGACGTGGTAATCATCCTGAACGAATCCGGCCAGGTCCCAATAGCGCGTCGGATACTCACCCTGCAGGGTGTCCTGTTCGAAGAAGCCGGGAACGCCCACCAGCAGGTCGGCGAGGCCGGATCCACCGCTGCCCGTCGTCAGGTCGGTGGTGTACTGCCCGCTGAAACTGAACCAGCCACTCGGCGCCGTGGTCTGGAAGAAGTTCCGCTGCTGGCGCCGGAAGTCAATGCCAAATTTCAGCGAGTGCTTGCCGCGCACCCAGCTCAGGGTGTCGGCAATCTGGAAGATGTTTTCGACCACGAATTCCGGAGTCCAAAGCGAGTCGCCCAGGCTCTGGAAGCCAGAAACTTCGATGAACGACAGGCTCGAGGAAGTCTCGTCCCCGCGGTTGGCATTGGGGATCCCGAGCGATTGCGAGAGATTTTTGCCGAAGTTGAGAGGCAGGCCGGCAACATGGTACCGGAAGAAGCCCCCATGAAGGTCGTTCAGCAGGGCCGGGCTGAGCGTGTGCGTCCAGCCGGACGCCCAGTGCTGGGCCCGGTTCTTGGAGTTGCTTGGGCAGCAGACGTCGCCACCCAGATCTCCAAGGGAGCTCGGGCGGTGACTGTCGATATCCCCGAAGCTGTAGTGCGCGAAGAGCTGGTCCGCGTCACTGAAGCGGTGATCGAAACGGATATCGAAGGAATCCTGGTCATTGGTGAGCTTCGGGTTCAAGCCATAGTTGTTGAAGAACCCGGCCCCGGGAATGTTGGGCAGCGGATAGAGATTCGCGATGTTCTGCCCGACTTGGTTGATCATCGTGGGGGGGATGACGTTATCCTGGCCCAGGTAAGAAAACTGGTCGCGGAGGGCGATGACCGTGTTGTCGGAGCAGGTGAAGCCGCGCGTCGTCGCGGGATCGAAGATGGCTCCCTCGTCGAACGTCGGGTCACCCGCCCCGGGATTCGGACAGGGTGAGAACGTGCTCCCCGTGAGCCGCCCGCTGAAGTCGCCGGACTGCTCGGCGGCGTTGGGAAGCGTATCCACAAAAGTCAAACCTTGCCGGACGCGGATGCCCTGGTAATCCCCGAAAATGAAGGTCTTATTTTTCTTGATTGGCCCGCCGAGGAAGAAACCGTACTGGTTGCGGCGGAAGGAGGGTTTCGTGAGACCCGCGACGTTGTCGAAAAAGTTCGCCGCGTCCAGTTTGTCGTTGCGGACGAACTCGTACGCCCCGCCGTGGACTTGGTTGGTTCCGGAATTGAGCGCCACGTTGACAGCGGCGCCGCCGCGGCCGAATTCCGCGCTCATGGAGTTTTCCTCGATCCGGAACTCCTGGATCGCGTCGGGGGGAGGCATGGCGATCACGCCCCCCAGCCCAAACTCGTTGTTGTCCACGCCGTCGAGCAGGAAGTTGTTGTTCGAGACGCGCAACCCGTTGACGGAAAGGGCTTCGTTGCCGCGCTCATTCTCGAACACTCCGCCGCTGACGTTGGTCCCCTGCTGGCCGGAGTTGGCCCCCGGGCCCAGATAGGCCAGGGCGATGAAGTTCCGCCCATTGAGCGGAAGGTCCACAATGCGCCGCTCGGTCTCAACCGTTCCGAGCGAGGAGGTCTCGCTCTGCACGAGCGGAGGAGCGGCAGTCACTTCCACGGTCTGGGTGACGGCTCCCACCTGGAGCACCAAGTCCACCCTGACCACCTGGTTCACTTCGACGTCAACCTTCGGCTGCACGGTCTTCTGGAAGCCCTCTTTCTCGGCGGCGACCGCGTAGGTCCCGATCTTCAAAAGATTGGCCACGTACCCGCCCGAGTTGTCGGTGGTCAGCTTGATGGACTGGTTCGTTTCAAGGTTGGTGATCATGACCGCGGCCCCGGGCACGACGGCGCCGGTCGAGTCGGTTACCGTGCCGGAGATTGCTCCGCGATCCACCTGGGCGATGGCCAGGGACGGAAGTAAGAGCCCCAGGGCCAGAGTCGCAAGAATGAAAACACGCTCGACGCAAGTGCGTTTCACAGGAACCTCCAGACTTTGGGAGAGATGAAGTAGACCCAACAAACCCTATTTTGCCGGCGCAGGGGTGAATCTAGCACGAATCTCGAGCGACCTCAAGAGGAGGTCCGTGGATTGCGTTCTCAGTTTCAGCCCTTTGAAAAGCTCTTCACGGGAATTAGGGGAGGGCGCGGTGCGTGGGGTTATGGCGGACGCTGCTCGGGAGGCTTGGCTTCACGAGGAGCCGATGTGGAAGTCTCGGCAAGGATGAACTGCTTGATGGCGCTTCGGCTCCGGGCCATCAGCTCCCGGCGGCTGCGGGAGAGCTCCGCGTAGCGGGCGAGTTGCGCCTGCGCCGATTCGAGCTGGTTGAGGCTCCGATAAGTCTGCCCCAGGCGGTAGTGGGCCATTTCCGAGCGCGGATTCAGGCGGAGGGTCTCGAGGAACTCCGCGACCGCTTTCTCGTTCTCGTTGCGCGCCACGTGGAGGTTGCCGAGCTCCAGGTGAGCGTCCGAAAAGTTCGGCTTCAGGCGAAGCGCCCGCTCGAGGAGGGACTGGGCCAGATCGAAGTCGCCTGGGTTCCCCAGGGCTAAACCGTGGCGGAATAAAGTGACTCCGTAAAAGTATAGCGCCTCAGCGCTCCTAGCATGAAGCTCGGCGATGCCGCGCAAGCGGGGCAAAAACCTTTCCCATTCCTCGGGTGCCAGAGAGGGCGTGAGAGAATTCCATGCTGTATAGGCGTTCGCAGAGGATGGATCGATCTCCAAGGCATTGAGGAATGCTTCCGCGGCTTGGACGTAATGACGCAAAGCGTAGTGAGCCAGTCCTAGACCTAAATGCTCTCGCGCAGCGCCGGGGAATTTCTGTGACCCAACCCGGAATACTTCAAGCGCCGGCCCAAAAGTGAAGTGAGCAAGGTACTCGGCGCCCAGGTCGAAGTAATACTGCTCATGGGTAGGTTCAAGCTCAACCGCCCGGCGGAAGTTACGGACCGCTTCGAGGTAAAGGCCGGTATCCTCGTCAAGCGAACCCAACAAACTATGAAGCTCTGCGGTCGGTTTCTTCTTGATGGTGCTCTCACACAGGTTGATCGCCTCTTGGTTCTTTCCGCCGCCTTTATAAGACAATGCGAGATTGAATGCCGCCGAGTAGCTGTCCGGCTCCATTCGCAGGGTCTCTTCGAAGCGGGGTATCGCCTGCGCGTAGGCGCCCCATGAAGCGAAAAGCAACCCGAGCGCGAAGTGCTGTTCGGCGAAAAGATGCGCAGGCGGAGGGGGAAGGCCACGGCCCTTTTGGGTCCCGTCGCCTGCCAAGTCCACCCGAACGAGCGAAACGTAGATATCGAACGAGTTGGGCGAAAGTTGGTACGCACGAGAGTAAAAATGAGCTGCCGCCGCCCAATCTTTTCGGTCTTCAGCCAACACGCCTGATAGGGCGAAAAACTTGGCCGCGACCAGGGCTTCTTGCGGCGGAGCAATTCGATCAAGGATCTTTTGCGCTTCCGCCGGCTGATTCATTTCGCGCAACGTTTGGGCATACTCGTAGCCGGCCTGGAAGTCTCCGGGATTTTTCTTCCATGCCTCTTCAAGGTAAGGCTCGGCCTCTCGGTATCTGCCCAGAGAAGACACCGCCGCTCCGAGACCAAGGAGTGCGGTGAAGTTGTGAGGGTCTCGCTGCAAAGCGGCGCGAAACAGCTCTACCGCTTCCACAACCCGACCCGACTGGGAGAGCAAGACGCCCAAGTTGACATAGCCCAGCGCAGCGTCCGGTGCGAGCCGAGTCACTTGGCGAAAACTGATTTCTGCCTCCTTTTTGCGGCCCAGTTGGCCTTCTGCCAATCCGCGCAAGTTGTAAAGGCTGGTGTTTGAGGGGTCCTTCGCCAAAGCGGAGTTGATTTCAACCAAAGCTTCGGAAGCTTTCCCTTTTTTCAGTAGTTCGAAGGCCTTTTCGTATGCGGATTCTTGAGGGGAAGGAGACGGTTCGATTTCAATTTCAGAATGATTCCTGCGAGATGATCCCTTTGCCCTCTTCAATAGTCAACAGTTTGTTGGCTTGGACGCGTTCGAAAATTTCCTTTCCGCCGCTCAGCCAACGGACTTCCAATTTTTCAGCCTGTCGGCTGCGGCCCAGGCCAAAATGCAAGCGCAAGTCGCACTGCGAGCAGAAGCTGCCCCCGCTCCTCACTTCCTGAACTTGAAGCCGGTTGTTCGCCTCCACGATCACCCGGGACCCAATCGCGGCGCGATTGGTTTTTGTCCCGATCAACTTGACCAGCAGCCATGAATTGGGCGAGGGCGATTGATTGCTGAGCAGGCTTGGCCGGTCGTTGATGTTGTTGATGACCACATCCAACTGCCCGCTGTGAAAGACGTCTCCGATGGCGACCCCGCGACCGCAGTGGGACTCGAGCATCCCCGGTCCAGCGTGGCCCGAAACGTCCTCAAAGCGGCCATTTCCCGCATTGCGAAAGAGAAGTCTGCGGCCTTCTACCTCCGACATGGTGTGACGCGAGTTGATTCCAGGAGGATAGATCGCCCCGCTAACAATCAGAATGTCCGGCTTTCCATCGTTGTCGAAATCGAAAAAGACGGTTCCCCACTTGACGGAGCGGTTAGCGGCGGCAAGGCCAGCTTGAAAAGAGACGTCCGTGAAGAATCCCCGGCCCTCGTTATGGTAGAGGCTGGGAGTCTCATCGGAGAAATTTGTCTTGAGGATGTCCAGCCTTCCGTCGCCGTCGTAGTCGCCGGCGTCCGCTCCCATGCCGGCCTGGGCTCGTCCGTTCGCATCATAGGCCACCCCGGCCAGGAGCCCGTTCTCCGAGAAAGTGCCATCGTGGTTGTTGCGGAACAGCAGGCTGGGGGTCGAATCATCGGCCACGTAAATATCTGGCCAGCCGTCGTCATCGAAATCGGCGACGAGAGGCGTGAAGCCGTAGGCCGGATCTGGCCTCAGGATTCCCGCCCGCTGCGAAACGTCCGTAAAAGTGCCGTCGCCGTTGTTGCGATAGAGCGTGTTCCGCGTGCCTTCCAGGCCGGCTACGCCGTACAGCACCGGAGATTGCTCCCCCACGAGACTGGGATTGCTGTCATAGAGCGTAAGACCGTATTTGTAGCCCACATAGTGGCTCACCATCAGGTCGAGGTGCCCGTCGCGGTCGTAGTCGAGGAAGGCGGCTCCGGAGTTCCAGTAATTATCCGGCTGCAAAAGGCCGGATTCGCGCGTAACATCCGTAAAAGTGCCGTTGCCGTTGTTGTGGTAGAGGACGTTTTGTCCGTAATAGGTCACAAATAAATCGAGGTTTCCATCGTTGTTGTAGTCGCCCACACACACGCCCTGCCCCCAGCCGTGCCGGACTAGCCCGGCCTTCTCGGTTACGGCCGTAAACGTCCCGTCACGATTATTGCGGTAGAGATGGTTAGACGGCTCACTGCCCTTACTAAACTCTCGCAGACCCCACCCGTTAACGAGGAAGATATCCAGCCAGCCGTCGTTGTCGTAGTCGAACAGAGCGACGCCGCCGCCCGTTGTCGAGAGAAGAAAATCTTTCGTTTCGTGCCCTTGGATTACGGTTTTCGCGGTCAGTCCGGCGCGTTCTGCGATGTCCACGTAATAGGGAAGATCGCGGGGGGACTCTCCCGCGGCGGGACTCCTGGAGAGCAGACCCCGGAAGGGAAAGAAAAAGCAGCTCGCGGCTTGGCAGAGCCCTTTCAGAGATTGTCGCCGATCCACGGGCTCGATTATACCGGGTGAGAGGCCGGTGGGGCAGTTCCATCCTCGAGTCGCGTTTGAGGCTCGCCCTCCGAATTGCCGACCGCTCGCTCTAATCGTGCCGGCGATCAGTGGACAAAGATGGCCTTAGGCAAGAGGGCGTGGACACCTTTCTTCCCGTCCACAAGCTGGGTCACGCGCAGATCGACGGCGTCGCTCGCCAGCACATAGGCGTTGTCCCGGCTCAAATGCTTCTCGCTCACCAGGAAATCGAGCATTTCATTCACGGCAATCTTGGTGGCTTCTTCCAGGTTTTCGTGGAACCCCATGGTCATGAAATGCGTGGGCGTTTCGGCGCGCGGCCAGCGGAGCTTCATGTTGTTGCGGACCAGGAGCTGGAAAGTCCCGCGCAGAGAAGTCTCAAGCGCGGTCACGCAGACCTCCCCGTCGCCTTGTCCCGCGTGTCCGTCGCCGACCGAGAGCAGACCGCCTTTCACGTGCAAAGGCATGAAGAGCGTCGTGCCTTCCACGAGCTCCTTGTTGTCCATATTGCCGGTGTGGACCCAGGGCGGCCCGCTGCTGATGCGTCCCGTGCGGAGGGGTGGCGCCACGCCGATCACGCCGAAAAACGGCCGGAGGGGAATTTCGATGCCATCCGAGAATTTCGCCACCTTGCGCGTGACGTCGAGCGGGGTCACTTTGGCGAATGCGTAGGGGAACTCGTCCGGGAGAAATCCGCGGCCCGGCCTGAAGAAGTTGACGGCGTAGGGTATGACGGGCTCGATGGAGAGAATTCGCACTTCTAGGACGTCGCCTGGCTCCGCGCCTTCGACGAAAATGGGGCCAGTGAGGATATGCGGGATTTCGCCCCGGTCTTTTACCTCGCGCCCAATTTCGCGCAATGCGGGTTGGATCTGGTCTGCCGGTACGCCAGCGAATTCCAGGTCTTCGACCGCCGCCGCGACCAGCGCCTCGATCTCAACCGTGTCCCCCGAGGCGATGCGCAGGGCCGGTGGAGTCTGCGGGTCGAAGTAACCCCAAGTTACAGTTTTCGGCGCGGGGGCGAGACGGTGCGTGACCTCGGCGGCGGTGACAAGGGGCGCTTCAACATGGAAAGTAGAGAAGGACCCGGCCAAGATGAAAAGCAGGAACTGTCCTATTCGGCCGCCGAGTCGCAAGGAGATGGCAGCGAACATTGCGGAAAAATGTGGAGGTTGATATGTTCGGGACATCGTCTCCCTCTCGAAATCATGGGTCCGGGTGCTTCAAGAGAATTCTATTTGCGGTCACTTTGGCTTGGCCGGCTGACCAGCTTTGGTTTGGATGGCATCGGCCTGCGTGTCGAGTTTCTGAGCCTCCGCTTCGCGGCCTACTTTGCGCAGTACTTCAGAATATTTCCTTAGCTGTTTTGCAACTTCTAGAGCGTCCGGCCCCCGCGCTTTTTGAGCGATTCTCAGTGCACGTTCTAGCACCTTCGCAGATTCCGCGTATTTTCCTAGGGAGCTGTAAACGGTGGCCAGGTTGTTCAGGTCTACTACTAATTCCGGATTCTCCGGCCCCAAGGCTTTTTCTTCTATAGCCACGACGCGCTTGAAGAGCGGCTCCGCCTGGGTGTTTTTGCCCTCTAATGCATACACAACGGCCAGATGCTGAACCGCTTCGGCCACATAAAGACTGTCCGGTCCCTTTGCTTTCTCGAAAATGCTCACGGCTCGCGCAAGGACTGGCTCGGCCTGCGCATATTTTTTCTGGAAGTTGTATGCCGATGCCAGGTTGTTGAGGTCGGGATATAGGTCAGGGCTGTCGGGGCCCCAGGTTTTTTCCTCGATGGCGATTGCCCGCTCAAGGAGCCGAGCCGATTCCGGCAGATTTCCCTGCGCGCGATATAGATAAGAGAGATTTTTCAAGTCGCGCGAGACTACCAGGTCGTCACGGCCGAGGCTGCGCTCGTCGATTTTAAGCGCCCGCTCGAGTGGTGCCTTGGCCAGATCATATTTTCGCTGGGCTTTATAAAGCTCTGAGAAGTTCCGGAGAGTAATCGCCAGATCGGGGGAGTCCGGCCCTTCGACTTTCTCTCTCAATGTCAAACAGCGCTTGAAAGTGA
>QHZM01000170.1 GCA_003224665.1 Acidobacteriota bacterium | reverse complement strand
AGCTATCCAGAATTTTGTAGGGTGTTTTGCAAGGGACAACTAACGAAGCTAATTTTCCCGGCGACTCCAACCGGGCTTGGGTCGAGGGGACGCCCTTCTTATCTCGCGGACGGAACGAGGCTCGGATTGATCCTCGCGGATCTCGGGCGCTTGCTTAAGGCAGGCCAAAACAAGAGCCTCTGCGGGGCCCGATTCGTACGCTTCACTACTCGACCGAATCCACCTCAACCGCTCCGGCGACTTTGGCTTGGTGTCTCTCCGCCGACTTTCGCCGAAGCTCTTGCGAGCCCGCCAAGGCCTTCCGCGCGAGGTCGCCTTTGCCAAGTTTGCGGTAGGCCAAGTAAAGCTGGTAATGCACGTCGCCGTAATAGTCATATGGGCTCGCCCTCATCAGTTCGGGCACGGCACTGGCGGCCTGCCCAAGGCGTAAGTACGCGGTCCCCAGGGCGGCACTGGCTTCGATCAAGTCGGGCTGGTAGCGCAGCGCTTTTTGCAAGTATGGGATCGCCTTTTCCGATTCACGCTGTCTCACGTACAAGCGGCCCAGCAGGAAAAGGCTTCGAGCGCGCGCGGGTTCCAGTGCCAGACTTTTTTCAAGTTCCACTCTTGCTTGCTCGAATAAGTTTCTCGTAAGGTAGAGTTCTCCGAGTGTCTCATGGAGCCCCACTTCGTTTGGCTGTAACTGAATGGCGAGCGTTAATTCCCTGATGGCATCGTTGAAAGCTTGGCGCAACTTGTAAGATTCTGCTCGAAGCTCGTGCGCACGCCAGGAGTCAGGGGAGAGTTCCTCCACACGGTCAAAGCTCTCAGCAGCCAGCCTTTGATAAGTCCGAACCAGCCAGTAGGTAGCCAGTTCGCTGTCTTTCTCCCCGGACAACACGCTCGCAAAAGTGTCCGCCGCGTGCCTATAATCGCGCAGGGCGAGTTGGCTTTTTCCGAGCCAGTGTCGCTCCGCGAATACCAGGTTTTTTCGCGATTGGAGGACACGAATGCAGGCCGCATGCTGGTGCGCCTGGCAAGGCTCGACATTCCCCTTCTCCGGGCGATAGAAGAAAATATTTAGCCGGGCTCTCCGAGGTGATTTGCAGGTCTGTGATGAGTTTCCTGGCCAGGTCCGGCGCGAGCTCGACGGAAGGGAACTCCTGCTGGAGGGCGAGAAATTCAGGTGAGATTTCCCAAACTTGAGCGACCTTTTCGAGCGCCAGGACGGCCTTGCCTCTCGCCAACTCCATTTCAGCCATGCCGAGCAACGTCTGTTCGTCCTTTGGATCGAGTTCAAGCTCGCTGCGAAATTCTGCTTCGGCTTCTTTGAATTTCTCGGCGCCCAAGTACGCCCGGCCCAGGGACGCGCGGAGACCCGGCTGTCTCGGCTCAGCAGCGAGCGCCTTGCGGTAATCTAGCGCCGCATCGTTCCACTCACCTCGTTCGGTGAGCAAATCACCGGCGAGGCGAACCCCCCAGGCGGAGTCAGGATGGTTTCGCGCCATTTGGGTGGTCAGTCGCGCCGAGATATCCAGGTAATCATGCCCGAGTGCGAACCAGGCCTCCGCCATCTCCGGCGACAGGGAGAAGAGCTCACGATATTGATTTGTCGCCTTCAGGTAGTTGTCCTGAGCCAAGTAGCAGGCCGCGAGCGCGCGACGCGCTTCCCGGTTCGAGGACTCAATTCTCAGGGCCCTCTGCAATGGATGAATGGCTTTTTCGGGAAATCCCAGCTTCAGGTAGTCAACGCCCAGAATGATATGGGGTCCAAGGAGCTCTGGCCTCCGGCGCAGGGCTCTGGATAGCTCGCTCACCGCCAAGCTGTACTGCCCGAGGCTATGATAAGCAAGGCCGAGATTGACGCGCGCCTCGAGTAAGTTCGGGTCCAGGTTGAGGACTTTCTTGTATTCTTCTACCGCCCGTTCGAATTGCCCAAGCTGGGTCGCCTGTTGCCCCGCGCGAAAGTGGGCAACTATTTGCGCTTCGTTTGACTCGGACGCCGCCGGCAGTCGCGCAGCAGGCCACCAAATGAGAAAGGTGGATAAGAACACCGTCACGCGAAGAATCCAAAGCCGGTCACTACTCCACAAAGTCGTGACTGTCTCATCGATGAGCCCTGTGACGAGCGCGACAGGAGCAGTATTTCGCATGGACGTCCAATATAGCCGAAGCGGGACCTCGGTGTCTCATCACTCCAGGGCAGACCTTCCCCTCAATCCCCGTTGGCAAGGAGTCTTGTCTGCTTCCATTCGGCCCTCGTAACCTGCCGCCTCAGTCGGCGCTTAGTGTGGCTTCACTGGATCATCGGAAATCAAAGAGTCAAGGACCATTGAACCCTTGACCCCGTGCTCAAGAGCGCGCTCGACGTGGCGTTCATTCCTGTCTCGAGCACCGCCCGCAGGGCGGTCGCTGTGACGGCCATGAAAGCCGGAGCCAGAGATTACCTGATGAAAGCGAATCTGGCGAGGCTGCTCCTTGCGATCGA
The DNA here is from genome assembly GCA_003224665.1 of Acidobacteriota bacterium. Taxonomy (GTDB): domain Bacteria; phylum Acidobacteriota; class Terriglobia; order UBA7540; family UBA7540; genus QHZM01. The sequence continues at coordinate 7,765 of QHZM01000170.1, read as the reverse complement.
GCGCGAGCTTCGCGAGAATGATCGCGGCGCTGCCGTTGCCGGACGGCTAGCGAACCAGGGGAGACGGTGAATGGAGCACTCAAAAGTCGTCCAGGGGGACGGGTGTCAGACGAGAGGCTGGTCGGAGGCGGGAAACAGATCAAGAGGGTCAACAGAAAGGCCGAAACGAGCCGCGATGCCATCCAGAAGAGTCCATCGCGATTTGAGCTTGAACCGATAAGGCATCCGGCGTATGCTTTTGGGCAAAGCGGAAGCTCAAATCGGAAATTCCGGCTTAAGTCTTGATAGTTTCGCGCAATTGCGGCAATCTTCCGAATAAGTAGGGGGCTCCTCACATGAAAGTGGTCCAGTTCTGTGGCGTCGCTTTGCTTTGCGTTCTTGCTCCGCCTGCTACAGCGCAGAGCTCCAAGCTGCCGCCCCCTGCCAATATCCAGATCGATTTCAAGCGCGACGTCAAACCCATTCTGCAGGCCAATTGCTACTCCTGTCACGGCCCGGCCCAGCAGCTTTCCGGGCTGCGGCTCGATATAAAGGTACCGGCGCTGCGGGGAGGCGACTCCGGCGTGGTCATTATTCCCGGCAACAGCGCCCAAAGTAAGCTCATCCGCCGTCTGGCCGGCTCCGAGTTGGGCCTGCAGATGCCACCCACAGGGGCATTGAGCGCGGAGGAAATCGGCGTCCTGAGGGCCTGGATTGACCAGGGCGCCACTTGGCCTGATGCAACCGTGGAGGAGGTTGTCGCGCCCGAAAAGGCCGGACCTCCAGACCCGAGTGGCGAACCGCTCTTTCGTGCAATTCATAAACGCGATCTGGCAGCCGTGCGGGCCATGCTCGACAAGGATAAATCCCTGGTCAATGTGAGGGGTCTCGGCGGCGCTACGCCTTTGATGCATGCGGCTCTTCATGGCAGGGAGGATTGCGTGCGCCTGCTCCTCGACCACGATGCCGGTCCCAACGTGCGCAACGGTGCCGGAGCCACTGCCCTGATGTGGGCAGCGGGTGATCTCGACAAGGTCCACCTGTTGTTAGACAGGGGGGCTCAGGTGAACGCGGCATCGGAAGATGGCAAGACGCCTCTCATGATCGCGGCCGGTCACGAGGGCGCGTCCGCCGTCGTCAGACTGCTATTGGAAAAGGGCGCAGACGTAAACGCCAAGGACATCCAGGGCGACAGCGCCCTCATGCAGGCGGCCACGGTAGGAGATGTTGAAACACTCGAGCTCCTCATCGCCAAGGGTGCCGACGTGAATGCCAAAGCAACCAACGGCGCGACCGCGCTGATGGCGGCGGCGCGCTTTCGATGCCTGAGCTGCGTGGAGTTGCTGATCGCCCACGGGGCTGGGGTCAAGGCCGCGACGAAGCGAGGACTCACGGCTCTGGCAATGGCCGCTCCTTTCGGCGAGACCGCAATGGTCGGGACGCTGCTCGAAAAGGGGGCCGACGTGAACACCAAAGACGATCGGGGCTACACGCCCTTGATGCTGGCAGCGTATTCGGATTTCCTGAGCACTCATACGGTGAAGGCCCTGTTGGACAAAGGCGCAGACATCAACACCCGGGGCAATGACGGCGAGACACCCTTGAGTCTGGCCCGGAAAAGAGGCAACACCGCCGTAGTGGAATTACTCTTGAACTGGGGCCACAGGGGAGCGGAATCAACCGCCGTAAGGGAGCGGTTGGAGGTTCAAAAATGAGCGAGTTTCGTCTGGCAGTTTTAGCGTTGTGGCTGTGCTGCGGCATGTCCTTCGCGGCCTCTGAGGGAGTCGATGGCGCCGAGCTCAGGGCAGCCGTCCAGAAGAGCATTGACTTGCTACAGAAATGCGGACCCATTTTCGTAAAGAACGGCGCCTGTACCTCTTGCCATCACCAGTCGCTGCCGGCGATGGCGATTTCGGTTGCTCGCCCGAGAGGATTCCGAATCAACGAGCGCATCGCGCGCGAGCAGTTGCAGGCTTCGGCGGCCTTCCTGAATGCCCGCCGGGAGCGTTACCTGCAAGTGATCGATATAGGCGGCGGCGCCGATACGATCAGCTACTCCCTGCTCGGCATGGCCGCAGAAAAGTATCCTCCCGACGCGCTCACCGATGCGATGGTTTATTATCTGAAAGCCACACAGGGCAGCGACGGGCGCTGGCGCGCAACCAGCCACCGGCCGCCACTCGAGTACAGTGACATCAGCACCACGGCAGTGAGCCTGCGCGCGACACAGCTCTTTGCCCCGGAAGGAGAGCAGGCCGAGTACCAAGAGAAGATCGAACGCGCCGCCGCCTGGCTGCTCCATGCAACTCCCCGTGCCAACGAGGAAAGGGTGTTCAAGTTACTCGGCCTGGGATGGGCTCAAGCCAGCCGGGCTGCGATCGATAAGGCCGCCCACGAATTACTGGCGGGTCAGCGCGCCGATGGAGGGTGGTCCCAGCTTCCCGCGCTACCGAGCGATGCCTACGCCACTGGGCAAGCCCTGGTCGCCCTGCACCAGGCTGCCGGCCTGCCGGTCAGCGATCGGGCTTATCAAAAAGGAGCCCAATTCCTGCTCAAAACTCAACTGGAAGATGGCTCGTGGCTGGTTAAGACTCGGTCGTTGCCGCTGCAACCCTACTTTGAGAGCGGATTTCCTCACGGGCCGAACCAGTGGATCTCTTCTACAGGCACCAGTTGGGCCACCATGGCGCTGGCGCTCGCCGCTGAACCCGCACAATTGAGTTCGCGTCAGGAGCCCCGACCGTAAGCAAGCGCTACCGCTGCCCAGACTCGAACCTCGACGCCGCAATCTTAGCTTGATGTTGGGCATGGGTCCTCAGTTGTCCGGCGATTTGCTTCCGGGGCTGCTTTTTCTTGCTCATTCTGGCTTGATTAAACTGCGGGACCAACGTCGAGCAGGGGCGGCGTCCGGGTCAATGTCATCAAAGTCGTGGTACGTGCCGTGCGACTCTGCTTTATAGTGGTCGGTGAGACCCGTGATGAAAGCTCAGCTCAAGATTCGGCGCTTTAATCAGGAGAAGGACGTTGAGAATCTCTCCAAGGCCACACGTGCGAAGATTGAAGAAGCCGGGAGCTTTTGGGGGGGTCCTCAAAACTCCATCGGAAATCAAATTAAGCAAGTAGAGGTTGATCTCAAAGAGCACGGGCCCATCTACTTTTGGACACTGCCTCGTCGGGCAGTCAATGCGGATGATGTGAGCGGGTTGGGGAACAAACGTGAGAACAAAAGGGTGCCGCGATTGCGGCGAGAATTGAAAAATGGATGGGAAATGGCTCCTCGGCCAGGACTCGAACCTGGAACCCTTCGGTTAACAGTCTGTACTAGGACTGTTAACTAGTTGATTCTGCGGCACGGTTGGCAACCCTGAGATATCGAAAACTACGCTCGGAACACTCAAGTTGTACCGATTTTGTACTCGTTCAGATGGTGTTGGAAAGGCAACGCCGCTCTTCTCTCATATGCTTACTCAACTTGTGTTTTATTAATGGCCTTCCTGCTCCTAACTGCCACGCAGAGTCATAATGCGAAATCAGCCGCATGAATACTGCGTGAAATTGAAATCTGGCGATTGTACGCTTAGCAGCGCCCCCCTCCCTTGAACGGGGACATACAATTCTCACCCCACCCATGCAACACGGTTACTGCGAGGCTCCAATGTTCGGCATACTGTCCTCGGATTTGGTTCAAACGTAAGGGGCCGAAGGACATGAAGTCCTGCCTAGGGCGGTCAGCTATTCCGGCCCAAACCGGCCAGCAGACGTGAAGTCCGTTATTGGGGGATTTTACGGTTGCTCATGTGGATTATTGCGCGGTGTCCGAGTCGCCGCGGTCTCCCGACATCACGCTTTTGAGTTTAGGCTCGCCCGCAGATACCCGCGGATGCTCTCAAACCATTGATACTCAGCGTATCAGGCCTTTCTTGGTTTCAATAGTCCTCACGGGCGCCACCTCTTCGCCTGCCCACCAAGGCATGAACGTGAGTTCCGCAAATATCTTCGGCTGATCTCGTCAAAGAGTATCCGTTTCGGACGCATTATCTCAGGCCTGCTGGCATTTTCACGCCGTTCCAAGCTCCAGCGGGCGCCGGCAGATCTCAACAAACTGATGCGCGCGACGCTCGGTTGGGATAAACACAAACTCGAGTTAATCAACGCCGAAGTTGTTCTGGAATTTCGAAATGAATTGCCTATGGCGCACACGCATATTGGAATGAAGTCCTCTCACTAGGCCGAGACCTTCTGTTCTTTCCTGAACCATTTGACAAATAGTCGAATGCCCTCTTCGAAGGCGACGCTTGGTTCATAACCCAGGAGTCTGCGCGATCTGTCCAGGTTTGCATATGTCACGGCGACATCCCCAGGCTGGGGAGGAAGATATTTCATTCTCGCTTTCTTGCCCAGAGCTTCCTCGAGCACCTGTACCACGTAATTCAAGCGAACGGGTCGTGAGTTTCCCACATTGAACACTTCAAATCTATAGTTACACTTGAGGGCTTGATCGAAAGCCCTCGCAAGGTCGCTCACGTAGGTATAGTCCCGGCTCATACTTCCGTCACCAAAGATCGGAATTTCCTCACCCTGCTCAATCAAATGTGCGAATTTGCAGATGGCTAAATCTGGGCGCTGCCTTGGACCGAAAGCAGTGAAGATTCGAATGCAGATGACCGAAAGGTTATACAGGTGAGCGTAGGTAAACGCCAGGCCTTCGCCAGCGCTCTTTGTCGCAGCGTAGACTGAAATTGGCCGAGCAATGGAATCGCCCTCGGAAAATGGAACGCGATTAGCCTGGCCGTAAACAGAACTCGAGGATCCGAAGATGAACTTGTCCACTCCGTAATCACGGCATAGTTCCAACAAGTTCAGGGTTCCAGAAACATTCGTGGACACGTAGAGCTCCGGATGCAGGAGGGAGGGGCGGACGCCCGCGCGCGCCGCCAGATGAACCATCGCCTGAGGCCGAAACTTTTCAAAGACTTCTTGAAGGAGGCCTCGGTCGCGAATATCCACGATGAAGGAATCGTACTTTCCGGAAAGCTTGATTTCCTCCAAGTTCGCACATTTAAGTCCTGGGTCATAGAAATCGTCGAGGTTATCCACAACGGCTACCCGTTTCCCTCCGCGCAACAGATGTTCGCAGAGGTGCGATCCAATAAAACCTGCTCCCCGGTAACCAGGATTCGATCCATGTTTTTAAACTCTGCCTCTCACCCAGGTCACGGTGCGGAGGTCCAAGTTGAGTGCCGATTCCAAGGCAGATAAAACGATTCGGTTCCCTTTGCCAAAGAATGCGAAGAGCGCAGAAGTCTGACGACGATCGCTGTCGCCTCAAGGTTAGAACAAGAAACCCACGGATAGCTGTATTTCCCTTGGCATGTTGGCAGCAATCGGGTGGCCGAAATAGGGTGAGGTCATCGTCCCTACGTAATTCTTGTAGTTTACGCTGTTCAGGACATTAAACGCGTCGATGCCGACCTCGATTCTTGGCCTATGTGAATTCAAAGCCACGACCGTCCCATACCTGAGTGCAAAGGGCAGCTTGTAGGTGCAAATTAAATTCAGCCGATGACGCCGATCGAGGTCCGAACGCCCCCACTCGCTACGCAAGTCATAATTATTAGCCGGCAGCGAAGAATATCCGGAAGTATCGTCGTCGGTGTGCGAATAAGTGTATTCCACCATCAAGTCGAAGCGCGGATTCGGAGAAGTCTTGAAGGTCGTCACGAGCATGTTGCCGCGTGAGCTTCCCGAAGATTCGAATTGGTCGATGTTAATAAAACCATCATAAGGAGGGAGGTCTGTCGTGGGGAGCGGCTGATTGAGGTTCCGAGTTCGATAAAGCCTGAAACCCCTCACGGTGGTGTAATCCAGGGTCAAGTAATTCCTGCCCTTGCCGAGCTTCCGCTCGATGCTGAGATTCGACTGGAACTGGCAGGGGGTACGGATTCCCGAAGCGATGCGAGTCACGCTGGGTTTGGCGGAGTAAATCAGATCGGGTGGAGAGAAAGGCACCGGGTAGCTTGGATCCGGAACTACAACTTGCAGGATATGATTTGCAGTGTAAAGGAGCGATTGCTCGTCCATGACGCCGGGCAGGCGATCATAGAAAAGGCCGGCGCCGGCGCGAATAACCGTCTCCCCGCTCCCGGGCGCATAGGCGAGGGCCACGCGCGGGGCCACATTCTTGTGGTAGCCAAGGTCGGACTGAAACTCATGTCGCACACCCAGGGAAAGCGATAGGGAGGGCCAGAGGCGCGCCTCGTCCTGAATGAAGGAGGAATACTCCACCTGGTGATACGAGACATAGGGATTCCCGAGATTCTGACTAAAGACGTAAGGGCGTGATTCCGCAAAACGTTCCAAGCTGGAAAACCTGAAGGTGCCGCCGAAATTCGTGGCGTTCGTGGCATCGAAAAATCTCGGCCGCACGGCGAATCCAAAGCGTAAGGTATGTTTGCCCTCCACAACGGTTGCGATGTCCTGGGCAACTCCGACTTGTTCCTGCAGCCGTTGCGTTTGCTGCGCGCCGCCGGTGATGAATGCACCAAGAACATAAATGGCGCGGCTATCTGACAAACTCACCGTGCTGACCGGTTGTCGTTTGTAGGTGAAACGCGCTTCGTTCAGAAAAGACTCCGTGACGGTTGCCGTCTCAAAAAAGCGGATTTCATTTTCACGATCCAGAGTATCGGTGGCGCGAGAAGGCAGATTGAAACCCCCAACGTTTTGATTTTGTTTCGACTTGTCCTTGTACTTGTAAGAGAGCGTGGCTAGGTGGTGGCCACTAAGTTTGAAATCCAGGCGCCCGAATCCGTGGGCGTCCACTTCGTGAACTGGATAGTTCTCAATCAGGATTCCCTGAGGGGTCACGGCATTGATCACGGCATCCTGGTTGCTGTGCACATACCGGCCCGCGAGAAAAAAAGAAATTCTGCTATTAAGCGGCCCACTCAGTTGCGCTTCGCCGATAGGCCGCTGCAGGAGTGGCCGGGTCGGTGCGAACGCATTACGCGCGTCAAGGGCGGAATTACGCAGGAGGAATCCAACACTGCCCCGGTAGTGATGCCGGGAGCCCTGCCGGGTAAGTACCTCGATGCGGCCTCTTCCGGGCCTCGAGTACTCCGCTGTGTACGGGCTCTTGTTGACGTAGATGGCCTTGATGGCCGAGGTGGGAAGTTCCGGCGAGGTGGCTTCAACCCCGTCCACGATCAGTTGTGGGCCTTGCGCGCCCATTACAGCAGGCTCCAGGAACAATGAGGGAATAGCCAGTGGATCGCCCTCCAAGATCGGCAGGTGCTGGAGCGAGGTTTGGTCGAGTTCCAAGTAATCAGCGTTGTCGAGCGCCGAGGGAGCGGATTCCGCTTGCGCTTTGACGGTGACCTGTATCTTATACTGGGCTATTTTCATGCGAATGAGCATTGTGGGACTCGCCTTGGCGCCCACTTGAATTGAGTTGCTCCAGGTTTCAAAACCTCGCGAATTAACGCTGACGGCATACTGGCCCAATGGCAGATGTTCGATCTGGAAGTAACCATCCTCGTCAGTGGCCTCGGAGAAATGCTTGCCCGTCGCGACATGTTGTAAGGTGACCACAGCCTCGGGGATCGCCGTTCCCGTCGAATCCTCAACCGTCCCCTTCATGATTCCGGTTTCCTGGCCATAAGCGACCGTCAGGAGAGAGAGCAGGAAACAAGCCACAGCCATCCCGTTCTGGGTCGTGGGCCGCACTACTCTTTGCCCACGCCGTAGAGGGGAGACAAGCGAACTAGCGACCCCTAGTGAAGATTTA
>QHZM01000169.1 GCA_003224665.1 Acidobacteriota bacterium | reverse complement strand
TGACGGCAGCGAAAAGAAATTCCCCATCCGCCGCCGTTTCGAAGTGAATTCTCCCTGGATCCACTGGGGACATCTGTGCTTTGCCGCCGAACCCCACATTCAGAATGCCCCCGGACGGCTCACGGACGCGTTGAAGGACGCGACTGATTGGGGACGCCTTCAGACTGCGGTGCTGGACGGTCTCTACCCGAGCGGGCCTGACGGGCGCCCTATCGCCCAGCTTTGGATCTCGGCGTTTCGCAATCCTGGGCCCGAGCGCGCCATCAAAGCCATCCGGTTTGAGGCAGCGGCTGATGACGCGCTGGCGGTGTGTGGGGTGACGCTCTTTCACGGCCAGGAGCATCCTCTCCGCTACGACCGCCTGACCCTTTACAGGATGACAGTGCCCGAGCCGGTTGAACAGGACCGGGAGCGCTGGAAGGTGGAGGTCGATCTCGGCGTGGTCGCGCGCGCGTATGTCCTCGAGAGCTTCGACCCCCAAAACTGGCTCGATGCCCCGGGAAGGGGACTCGGTGAGCGCGCGAACAAGGCTGAAACATCGAAGCATCTTTACGTCGAGTTGAGCGCGAGTCCCGACGCAACACTCACGCTGACAGACACCAACACAGGCAAGCAATACAAGTTCGCACTCGGGCGCGCTGCAGCAGGCCGGGAGCTCGAAGCCTCGCCCGCCGGTGCCCGCGTCGAAATCCTCGAACCCGACAGGGTCTGGTTGCGCGGCCAGGTGGTGGACTCGGCCAGCCAGCGGCCGACCGCGGTCCGCCTCGCGTTCCGCTCGAAGGAAGGTCGCTACATCCCTCCCTACGGCCACCGCACCGAGATCAACGCCGCCTGGTTCGAGGATTACGGCGGCGACGTGAAGCTGATGGACACCTCCTTCGCCTACGTGGACGGCTCGTTTCAGGTTGAACTTCCGGTCGGCGACGTGTACGTGGAAATGACCAAGGGCTTTGAATACGATGCCGTGCGCCGCAAGATCGCCATCCAGCCCGGCCAGCGCGAGTTGAAGCTCGAGATCTCGCGTTTCACGGACCTTCGCTCCGGCGGTTGGGTGAGCGCCGACACGCACGTGCATTTTCTCTCCCCTTCTACCGCCATCCTCGAAGGGCAGGCCGAAGGGCTGAACCTGATCAATCTGCTGGCAGCGCAATGGGGCGACTTGTTCACGAATGTGGGCGACATCCCCCATGGGCCACTTGCCTCGCGTGACGGCGAAATGGTGGTCCAGGTCGGGACGGAGAACCGCCAGCATATCCTCGGCCACCTTGGACTGTTGGGCGTTCGCGGCGCTCCGGTGTTTCCCATGTCGGCAGCGGGACCGGACGAGAGTTATCTGGGCGATCCGCTGTGGACCAGCCTCGCTGGCTGGACCGACCAGTGCCGCGATCGCGGAGGCCTGAGCGTCGTGGCCCACTTCCCCTATCCGAAGGCGGAAGTTGCGGCGGATATCGTGCTGGGTAAAATCGACGCGGTGGAGATTTATCCCGACTACTACCCGCAGGAATTCAACACCATGCGCTTCCTCGACTGGTACCGCTGCCTGAACTGCGGCTATCGCCTGCCCGTCGTCGGCGGGACGGACAAGATGGGAGCGTACATGCCCGTGGGCGCCAATCGCACCTATGCCTACCTGGGCCAACAGGAATTTAACTTCGAGAGTTGGGCTGGCGCTGTGCGCAGGGGTAAAACATTCCTGACCTCAGGTCCTCTGTTACATCTCGAGGCCGACGGCCACGCGCCCGGCGACGAAATTGTGCTCGGGACCGGCGGAGGCACGGTCGAAGTGCATGCCGAGGCGAAGTGCTTCGTGCCCCTCCATTATCTTGAAATCGTATGGAACGGGCGGGTGGTGGCTTCGCGCCAGGTGCGGGAGGGCGCGCGCGAAATCAAATTGACAGAAAGGGTTCAGGCGCCCGGAGCCGGCTGGCTGGCGGCGCGTTGCTTTTCACGGCTCGGTCCTACCACCAACTGGCAGTTCAGGGTACTCGCCCACACTTCCCCTGTTTACGTGCGTGTGCCCGGGCAGGAAGTCTTTTCGCCGAAAGCAGCCGCTTACCTGCTCACTCTGGTCGAAGGCGCCCAGACGTGGGTGGATACGCTCGCGACCCGGCCCGATCCAGAGGGCTTCGAGCGAATCCGCAAGACGCTCGCCGAGGCCCACGACCGTCTGCACCGTCGCCTGCACGACCACGGGAGCCCGCACTCGCACTAATCTCGAAGCCAGCCCGGCTGTTCCGCCGCAAGTCGGCAGCCGCCGCGGAGCGGGCTATGGCGGCGCTCGAAAAATACCGCGTGACGTAGCTAAGAATTGCGAAAGCCTGGAAGCTGTCGGCGCGGCTGAAGCCGCGCCCTGAGTTGATCAGCGGAATTTTGCATCGATCTGCCGGCAGAGCTGCGGATCGAGCCGGCAGGCCTTTTGGTAGTACTGGCGAGCTTTTTCGGGTTGCCCGGATTGAGCGAAAATCACGGCAAGCTTGACGTAAGCGGTGGGAGAGTTCGGGTCAAGGCGGATCGCCTCCTCGTAGGCGCCGACTGCTTCGGCGGACCGGCCTGACGCCGTGTAGGCATTACCCAAATAATTGTAAACCAGCGACGTCCGATAACCGAGCTCGATCGCCTTGAGAAGCTCGGGCAGAGCGACGTCGAACTTTCTTAACTTGACCAGCGTAATCCCGTAGTCGGCGCGCGCCTGCGCGTAATTCGGATGCTCGCGCAGGACTTGGCGCTCCCCTTCCGCCGCGTCATCAAACCGGTTGAGACGCCAGTACGCTTTCCCCAGTGCCAGCCGGACGATGAAATTACGTGGGTTCAGTTCGAGCGCGAGTTGGTAGGCTTTCACCGCCTCAGCGTTGTCTCCGGCCCGGTAGGCGGCGTGCCCGAGCCCCATCGCCGCCTGATCGAACCCCGCATTCAAGGCGAGCGCGCGGCGGTAATAGCGGACGGCTTCCCGCGGCTGGCCGAGCGCGAGAAAATTCTCGCCTTGCAAGAACGGCAGCAGATAAGCCCGAGGGTTCGCCGCGGCCGTTTGCTCGAGTAGCGCGTTCGATTCGCGGAAGCGGCCGTCCTCGGCCAGCTGCGTGGCTCGCATCACCTGATTGTAAAGGCCGATCTCGTCCTTGGGATCGGCGGCCCGCGGGTCGTCGTCCTGCTGGTTTTTCGGTAGCGAAATACTCAAATATCCGAGCGACCGCAACTTTTCCACGGCTTCGGGTCCGAGCGTCGGGGCGGATGCGGACACGCCCGCTTTTCGGCCAAAACGCGTGACCGCCTTTTGAAGAATGGCGCGAAGCGCCGCAACTGTCGCGGGACTCTGCCGGACCAGATTGTGAGTTTCCCCCGGGTCCCGCTCCAGGTCATAGAGCTCTTCTTTCGGCGCCGCGATGTAGTGGTACTGCCCGGTTTCGACGGCGCGCAACGAATGCCAGCCAAACGTGCTCCGGGGATAAAGCGATTCTGAATACCCCTCACGCGTCGGTGTGGGCGGCGACTTGTCGAGCAGCGCGAGCAGGCTCCTGCCCTGGAAATTCGCGACATCGCTCGAGTCGAACCGGCAGAATTGAGCCAGGGTCGGAGCAATGTCCACAGTGTTCGCGACCTGAGCCACGGACCGGCGGGCGGGCTCGAATCCGGCCGGCGGTTTCACGATCAGCGGCACGCGGATCGTGGAGTTATAAATGAAAAACCCGTGCTGCTGTTCCTGGTGCTCGCCCAGCGCTTCGCCGTGGTCGCTGGTCAGCACGATCAAAGCCGGGGAGTAGAGGCCGGCGCGCTTGAGGGAGGCGATCAGCCGGCCTAGTTGCTGGTCCGCGTAGGCGACCTCGCCGTCGTAGGGCCGCGCGCGATATCGCGACTTGAACGGTTCGGGCGGGTCATAAGGCGCGTGGGGATCGTAGAGGTGAATCCAGAGGAAGAAAGACTGCGACTGGTGAGCATCGAGCCAGGCCAGAGCGTGGTTGACCGTCTCTTCGGCGCGGCGCTCGAGGCTATCGCGGCGGTCAGCCTTGCCCTCGTCGGGCTTGAACCAGTCGTCGTAGAGATCAAAGCCGCGCTCGAGTCCCCACATCGAGTCCAGGACGAAGGCGCTGACGAAAGCTGCAGTCGCGTAACCTTGCCGCTTGAAGGCTTCCGCCAGGGTGGGAATGCCGGGGCTCAGCCCTCGAGTCGACAGATCCTCGACGCCGTTCCACATGGGATAGGTTCCCGTAAGAATGGCGGTGTGAGAGGGCAGCGTGAGCGGAACTTGCGCGACGGCCCGGCGGAATACGACGCCATCTCGCGCCAGGCCGTCCATCGCGGGGGTGAGGCCGGAGGGATTGCCGTAAGACCCGAGGCGATCGGCCCGCAGTGTATCCACCGTGATCAGGATTGCGTTTGGGCGCTGGGAGTTGCCGCCCGAGGCACGCGAAGACGCGAGGCCGAAGGCGACCGTGCAAATGGCTGCGAGCACTACCGGGACCGCTCGGGTGCCGGCTTGGCGGCTATTAGTAACGCGTAGCGGGAAACTCATCGCATTTCGAATGGTGAAAAGTTATGGTTGCCAAATCCATGCCAGCTAGATATAATTTCGTTGCGGGGTGGAGCAGTCTGGTAGCTCGTTGGGCTCATAACCCAAAGGTCGCTGGTTCAAATCCAGCCCCCGCAACCAACTTCCCTTCTTCGCCATCATGTCCGGGTTACGGGGAAGACCTACTTCGTTTACGTCCTCTGGAGTGAGCGGAGCCACCGTTTCTATATCGGAATCAGTGAGAACCCCCGGAAGCGTCTCGATCAGCACAATCGAGCTCGGAAGAGCTGGACTTCGCGGCACCGTCCCTGGACTTTGGTCCTCACCGAGAGCTACGAGAACTATACCGGAGCGAGGAAAAGAGGAATCGAGTTGAAATCACAGAATTCAGGTCGAGGCTTTTACGCGCGCACCGGTTTGAATCCCGCAGGTTTCACCTTCCGGTCTGAGGTGGAGGGCTCATAATACCGCCTTGCGGGATCCAGCCCCCGCAACCACGGGAGCTTGAGTGCTAAAACTAAAAGCACCCTTTTTTTCGGGCTTACTCGTCGGGCTTCCTTACTTTTTCTTTCTGTTTCGCAGCTGTACCGCTATTCTTGTTCTCGAAATTGAGAACAGCCGGGAACAAATTGCCGTAGATCGCCCATTCCACGGCGAGGGCAGCTGCGCGGTCAATTTCCTCCGACGTGCGAGTGTAAATATCGGCGGTCGCACTCAGGCTCGAGTGGCCTAATAGTTTCTGGGCGAGCTTAAGCTTCCCACAGAATGCCGGAAAGCGCGAAACCCCGCCGTTCGGGGGATACGCGCAATACCCAGAGAGTCTAGCACAGGATAAAGCACGTCCCGTCGCAGAACATCGGGGTCTACTGTCGAACCGCCAGACTTACAGAACGCGAAGTCTTGGACCTACCAAAAAGTCGCTTGCTCCCCGAAACCAAATCCCGCATGGCCCATCCGGCAATTTGCTTGTCGACCTTTCCGTCATCGCTGAGTGTCCTCACCTCCCATAGAGAAGCCTGCTGAAAAGCCGTCGCCTGGTACTGAGATTCAATATAAGCCCCTGATGGCAGAGGAAGAAGATTCAGGGTTGCCTTGGAAGAGGGACCTTTCAAGCAGCCCGCCGCTCGTAACCATGGTGAAGTCCACCAACTTCGGGAATCTCTACCACGGCGCCCAGTCCCGGGAATTGCGGCGCCTCCGGTTCCGGTGCATCTGTGCTGAGCGACACGCGGGTTCGCATATGGAGTTAATACTGAAAATACGATCTCAGGGTGCGGCGCAGAAATGCTTCGATAAGCGCGATGATATGGTCGAGACACTCCCAGCGTATGGACCCAATCAGACGCTCCACGTACGAACTTTGCCAGCGTGATCGCCGTGCCGCAGGACTTCCCGAATGCCCATGCCACGCACCGTCTCTCGGAATGATCCCCCATAATTGGAATCATGATCACGCCGGAGATAGGGAGGAGCGCTATCCCAGGGAAACGCCTCGGCGAAGGTGCAACCGCAGACACATCGGTTCACCCCAGGTGAAAACCGGTGCACTATTGAGGAATTCTCTTTCCCTAAACAGTGCAAACAGTTGCACTACCATGGTAATTTAGGCCTACCCCCCACATCGGCTTCAGTGTTTTTTCCCGCCGCATTTCAGGTATGAACCGGATTGTGCGGGCCGCTGAAGATCTATACGCTGCCGAACGTTATGACCTTCGAGAGCTCCACGGATTCACTCGTAAAGTCGGAAAGGGGGAAAACAGGGTCTGTTACACAAGGGGTAACACTCAAGGAAGGCCGAAGTCAGTCTCTGAGCCAAGAAATAACCAGACTGTTCAACCCACGTTCCACGGAGCTTTTCAAGGCCAAGGATGAAATTGATGAACGAAAAAATGAAAACAGGAGGTCAGTATGCGTCAGACAGTTCGTTACTTTTCAATGTTGGTAGCACTCGCTCTGATTTTGGCGTGGCCTGCGGGCGGAGCAGCACAAACCGTCGTGGGGGACGCCAGCGCGGTGCAAGCCACCGCTTTCGGAGCGACAAGCCTGCTCGGAATAACACCAACGACCACAACCGT
>QHZM01000168.1 GCA_003224665.1 Acidobacteriota bacterium | reverse complement strand
CTGACAGGAATGGGCCCCTCAGCGACCTTATGGTCTAGAAGCTTTTCAAGACGGATTAATCCTACAGGGGGCAAGGGAAAATGTCAAGACGCCTGCGTCCCAGTGGCACAAAAATTCCCAATTCCTGCAGTGAAGTATGAACAGGTGAGCAATATGTTGCGCTTCCTTTACCACACGCTAACGAACACATGCGGGAGCCGTACAATTGACGGCATTTGTTGCCCTTCCTTTTCAGCAACTTACAAACATTTGCGCACGCGAGGCTGTCCGCAGGCGTTTGGCCCGGCGTGTGCTTCACTATAGCCCGCATGGGGAGGTTCATCTCGGGAGGTGACGCTTTCCTGCAGAGCGCCGTCACTGGCAACGACTGCCTTTGGCAATCCCTCTATTCGTCGGGGGCGTCGATAAGCAAGGACGGGAATTTCTCGACTTTACCGTCGCGGTCAACATCAGCGCCGGTGGGGCCTTGGTCCCCATCCGACGCGCGCTGCGGCGGTCTGCCCGCCTGTCGCTTGAGATCCCTTCTTCCCCTTGGCCGCGAGTTGTAACGCAATTACGTTCCATCCGGGCGTTGCAGGCCCGGGTCGTGCGATCATCGGGGGAAGATTCCTACAACCTTTGTGCAATCCGTTTCACCCGTCCATTGATCTAGCCAGTCCTCAGCGATAGAATTGGCCGCGTGGTCAAAGCGGCCAAGGACAATTTGAAAGTGGTCGCCCGCCTCCGCGACGGGAATACCATCAAAGGCTACCTCGACGCCCCGCCCATGGAAGACTTCGGCTCACTGTTCCTGGATACGCCCCACTCCCTGCCGCAGGAAATCCGCCTGCACTGCGTCGGGTCGGATGAGACGCTCTCGCTCTCCCTCGACTCGCTGAAAGCTCTTTTTTTCGTGAAGTCCTTTGAAGGACGGAAAAACTATCGAGAGGTCAAGTTCTTCGAAAAGAACCCTCCCATAAAAGGCCTCTGGGTGCGGCTGAAATTCTACGACGAGGAGTACCTCGAGGGCATCGTGCGCAATTCCGTCCAGTTCCTGCTCGACCAGGGCTTCTTCCTCAAACCTCCGGACCTCCAAAGTAACAACGAAATCCTTTATGTCATTAAGAACTCGTTGGTTGATTTTCGGGTGCTCGGAGTGAGCACCGAATACTAGCCCCTCAAGACGCTCGAGTCCTTCCTTGGACTTGCAGGGTCCGGCGACCTCCAGGCTTTCCACCGCCAGATTCGCAAGGGACCTTTCGCTGCAGTTCCGCCGCAAGGTGGAAATTCTCACGCACGCCACGAAGTGTGGGGGGCATCAGCCGCGAAACTCTCGACGCCCAGGGCAAGTGCCACGTGACATCTTCCGCTCGACCTGGCTTGGCAGACTGAATATGCGACAGGCCGCACATCGCCTTGCGCCCCATTGGACGATTGTAGAACTCCACCGAAGACTGAGCTTCTGTCTGGCATCGGCCTCACGAACATGCCTTTGGCTGCGTTGAAACTAGCTGATTCAAGATGTACCAAAATTCGTCGAAATGTATAAAGAGGTCCCCACAAAAGTCCCCACAGTGTTCCACGGCGCACGATCTTCTTTCAGGGCCAAAAATAAACCGTATTGGTCGGTGCGCCCTAGTCGCCTGCGATACGTGCCAGATGGGATCTATCTGCCGTCCAAGGCGCAACTTCCAAATCGTCGTTAGACCAAAAATAGCTGCGGACCGTTGCAAATGTGTGGACAATTGCTGGTCTCACTGCTGCGGGTAGGAGTCTTCGCTAATGTCTCGACAACGGAGTCTCTTCCGACGCCATTCACTCAGTATTGCCTCAGTCGCCGTACTTCTGTTGTGGATTGGGCTATACAACGTCTCCAGCCCAAGTACTCACATAGGGTCGTTCTTTGGAAATGCAATAGCCGATTGGACGGGCGTGGTCGTGATGGTCCTTGCGACAAAGTGCCTGTACGAGAGAGGTTCGGCTGAAAGCTGACGCCCTCCGCAGAGCGTGGTGAGTCCTAGGCGGAAGTTGCTGCGCGACCACTCCCTCAGCATTTTCCTATTGATGACCGGGATCGGCTGAGTTGCGCTCTACGCCTCGATGGATTCCGAGGCGAAGTGGGGGCAAGTGGTCGGCAACGTGGTTTCAGAATGGACGCAGATTTTCGGTCTCGTATTGATGACGAGACGACCGATTGAGCCACACACCAAGGAAAACACCCGGTGAGATCAGGCGCCTGCGCTCCCGAGACTACCCCCCTCCATCAACTATTCTCGCAACTTTCGCTGTGCAGAAATGAAATGAGGGTGTTGAAAAACTGGCGGAAAACGGTCTTCCGCCCTTCTAGTGCTCCTCTAACTTGTTGATTCTTCGTTCGCCGCGAGACGCTTGCAGGCCGTCAAGGGAGTTTTTCAACACCCTTAAGTCCTTCTGAAACCCTCGATCTGGTTTTCCGGCCCAAGGGAAATTAGGGTGGCGACTCAGTTTGAGTCTAAACAGTGGCGTTCAGCCAGCGTGGTGATAGCGGGCCAGTTTCGAAATTCTCCAGTCAAGCCTTTTTCCCTGAATCCTGCACGAACCTTTCCACTCACTAGCGTTTGGTGTGGCCGTGCACGAGACTTCGACCTTCAAGCTCACGCAATGCCTGCGCAGATGGTCTCGCACGACCTTTGTAAGCGTCTTCTCGCTTAGATTCCTCAGTCCACGAATTCTCCCAACCCACGCAAGGCGGGACTGATGGCCGTTGGCAATTGTAAGGTTGTTCACTGATTCCCTTCCCTTGTGGCTCTCCGAGGGAAAGATGGGGGCGCCTGATGCCCGGGAGTTGGGGCAGTCGCGAAATCTTAGGATGGCGATTCGGCTGAGGCAACCAACTCCGGCTCGTTTACGACTTCTCGAATCTCCCCTTCCACTTCCCGCACCACCTCCTGGGCGTAGGGAATAAAGTGGTGCCCTGAGATCAGAATGGTAAAGCCTAGCCAAAGCTTCGCGCGATTCATCGGATACCGGGCAATCAGTTGGAAGAAGTATTTCCAATAAGCTTTCCGGTAGGAAGACCTCAAGCCCTGATGCCAGATCGAACGAAGCACAATCCTGACCAAGCTTCCCAAGGCCGGCTGGTGGGCAGGCCGCTGGCAATCTTTGGCCTGCCAATCCTGGAGGGAACGCCACGCACGTTCGTAGAATTTCGCCGGATCGTAAATCGAGGCAATTGTCTTTTGAAAGCCCCTCACCAGAACTCTGAAAGGCAGAACAGTGCGGAAGTTTGAAGTCGCGGAATCGCTGCTGTTGACGCTATATTCGATCAAGCGTCCCTCTTTCCTCATTCGGTCGTGGAGCGGGGTTAGAGGCACCGCATGCAAGAAATTCACCATGGCCCAGGGGATCGCCGCGCGTTCAATGAAGTTAATCTGCTGCTCGAAGATGTCTTCGGGGTCGGAGTCAAACCCGAGGATGAATCCGCCCGTAACCCACAGCCCGCTCCGGTGCAGAACCTTGATGGCCTCAATGGGATCCAGCCTCAGGTTCTGGTACTTTTTGGTTTCGGTCAGGGACTCTTTCACAGGACTCTCAATCCCAACAAACACATAGAAGAAGTTCGCCTTCACCATAGCTTCAATCAGCGCCGAACGCTGGGCGAGGTCCATCGAAGCTTCGGTATAAAACGCCAGCGGGAAACCGTGAGCCTGTTGCCACTTTTCCAATTCGACGGCCAGCTCCAAAGCGAGCTTGTGATTGCCGATGAAATTATCATCGACAATAAACACCTGCTTTTTCCATCCCAGGCTCAGGAGAGTGTCCAGTTCCGCCAGCAATTGCTGGGGGCGCTTCACTCGAGGTTTTCGTCCGTAAAGGATGATGATGTCACAGAACTCACATTGAAACGGACAGCCACGGGAGAACTGAACCGGCATGGAGGCGTAATAGTCACATTTCAAAAGGTCGAATCTAGCTACCGGCGTCTTGGTGATGTCGGGCTTCTCTGCGATTTCATAGAGCCTTTTCGCCGTCCCGTCTTCCAGGTCTCTAGCGATCTCATGAAACACTTCGTCCGGCTCGCCCGCCACGACATGATCCGCCAACTTCAGCAGTACTTCCGGTTCGCCGCTCGCGTAAGGTCCGCCCATGATCGTGCGCCGGCCCAGGCGGCGGGCGCGGGCAAGGATCTCCTCAAGTCCTTTTCTCTGCACGCGCATGCCGCTGACCATGACGAGATCCGCCCAGAGGATGTCGTCATCACTTACGTCCTCCACTTGCTGGTCAATCAAGCGAATGGTCCATTCCTTGGGACACAAGGCGGCCACCGTGATGAGGCCCAGCGGCGGCATGAGCACCTTTTCGTCGAGGACCCTCATCATGCCCGCGAAGCTCCAAAAAGAGCCTGGGAATTTGGGCCATACCATGAGTGCTTTGATTCGTTTGCCGAGCGGGGGGAAAACCGGAACAGTCTGGGGGTGCGAGAGAGATTCGAGGTTCATTAGTGGCCGCTCCTAAGCTTCGCGAAGTTGGGCATCCCTAATCTCCGCCGCTGGATGAGGCGTTGCCCTCATCGATGGTTAGGGCCGGATTACCGTGATTGCCGGAAAGTGTGGTTGGCAGGTTCGCACCGTGCGTTTAACACAAGCTGCAGTCGTGAGGAAGACGTGATGAATCGCTATATGAACTTTCCGCTCGGTGATTCCAAAAAGCTTGGCTGGGAGCTGCGCGGCGTCAACACAGGGGCAGGAACGATCTCACCCGTGCCCTCCCTGGATGCTTCGCGTGGGCTCCAAGCCGGAATGTCCATCTTGGTCTACCAGGCTGACGGCATTATACACAAAGTTTCCCTTGTTTGAAGCCGTTTCTGTTCGGTTTTGTGTCCACGCCGCCGGTAGCATGGGAAGTCACGGCACTGCTCACGTCCCGTGGGTGCCCCATCACGCCATCAATCTCGGTACCAACGCCTATGGCCGGAACTTTGTCGAATACAACCGCATCCATCATGTCTGCTTGGAGACCGTTGATAACGGCGCGATCAATCTCTGGATGGACGTGCCCCGAGAGTAGGAGCGAAGCGGACACTTTATCCGCTACAACTTCATCTCCGATGTGGTGAATCCTACCAATCGGGATTCAGCCTTCTATTCCGGGATTTACCTCGACGACGAGTCCAGCAATTGCTTTGTGTACGGGAACATCATCGCCCGTACGCGGATCGGCGTGTTTGTGAAAGGCAAGAACAACGTCATCGAAAATAACATTTTCGTGGACAGCCTTCCGGTGGAAGGAGGGCACATTGCTTATGCCGGGCAACTTTTGATCGCAGGGCATTCGCACCACTATCCATGGTTCAGCGCCAGCGACCGTGCGCAAAAGAATATATTTTACAGGCCCGGAACGGCCGTCAACATCTCCTGGACCTTTGACCAGCCGCTTCCCGCGGCACTGCGTTTTCTCGAGCGATGCGATTACAATCTGTACTTCCACAACGCATGGGACATCAGGTTCAGAATCGAGGGCCTTGCGGAATCGCCACTGTCGCTAACCGGCTGGCAGAAAGGCACTGGGTTTGATCTGCATTCGCTGGTGGGAGATCCTCTCTTTGTCGATCCCGCCCACGACGACTATCGTTTGAGACCGGAATCTCCGGCGATCAAACTGGGTTTTATCCCTATCGACGTCCAGGTAATCGTCATCCGTCCCAGATAGGGGTGGTTCCGGTCGGCGGCCCGAGGCTGGACTTCAAACCGACGGGGTGGCTAGCGCGCGGTTGGGAAACCAGTGCACCGGGCGGCTTTTAAATTTTCTTTGCTGCCTTGAGGACTCGATCCACCAAACCGCCGGGAGCACACGGACCGCGAAGGTCTTTTTGGCTAATGGCGGCGGGCACGGCCCATAGCATCATATTCTGGTAGTAATCGGTGCCGAACCATCGCTCCCCGGTGTCACAAAAGACCATGTTGGGGAGGTCAAAAGCATGACCGTGTCGGCACACCAGGTCATACATGAGCCGGCGCACAATCTCCAACCCCGTTTCCCGATCACCCGCATACAGGTAACTCATGCCGAGAATCATGTTCTCCGGAACGAAGATGCCATAACTCCGGATCTGTGGTGTTCCGTCGGAATAGGCGAAGCTGATGGCGCCGCAGGTCTCGTTCAGGCACGTCCGTTTGACCGTCGCCAGGACCTTCGGGAGGCGGTCGGCGCGGAAGATGTTCGGCAATCCGTGGAAGGCATTGGCCCAGTCGCCGTCGGTCTGGTTGGCCATTATGACGTCCGACTTTTGACCGGTTTTCGGCTCGTAATAATGGAGGTAGTACTCGCCCGCCCAGGCTTTCTCTTCCAACGACGCGCTCCCCTCCCGGTACCAGTTGCGGCATTGCTGTACGAAGGCCGTGTCCCCCGTTGCCTCGGCCATCCGCTCGGCGATCTTTAAATTCGAGAGATGCATACCCCCGATGTGCGGCACGATGCCGTACCAGTCTTCGGATTCCCACCATTCACGGCCCACATTACCCTCGGGCATGCTCACGACGCCATCCGGGCCTGCCCGCAAGGTCATCGTGCAGATCGTGCTCTTCTTGACTGCCGGATAGAATTCTTTGAGGATCGCGTCGTCGCCGGTGCGAAGCCAAAGTCTGCCCACCATGTCCACGAAACAAACGCCGTTAAGCGACTTTTGCCATTCCCACATGAGGTTCGCAAAGTCGGCACCAGGACCCCACCGGAACGGTGCGGCGCCGTCTTCACGCATGTAGTGCGCGTGGCCACGCAGAGTGCTCAGCGCCAATTCGGGGTAGAAATAGACAATGGGAATGTTGCCGTACCAGCTGCAGGGGATACATTCGATTTGCGGGCTGCCCCGAGGGCATTCGTTCATCCCGTAGATCCCGTCGGCGGGCGCCCAATCCACCGGGTAGCGCGGCACGGCCCAATAGCTGTCCTCCGGAATGGTCGCGAGGATGTTGATCAAACAATCGCGCAGCCAGACCGGAAGCTCCTGATCCGTGGCCCTCGCCGTGCCATTGGGGTGCATACCACGCCAGCACAAAACGGAGGGTCTTCATCTCGCCGGGTTCCAAACTGAAATCCACCGCCACCGTAGCGCTGAAGTTCTTGGGCTGAGCTTCCGGCAGCTCCGTCCGAATCTTTGCCCAAGTCTCAATTTGCCGCCTCTCCTTGGCGGGGAAGAAGCCCTGCGGACGATCCTCAAAGAGGCGTCCACTCAGGCCGCCGCCCGTACGAACCTGTTCGTCTCCAATGACCCCGAGCACGTAACCGACACCGGTCTCCACGACCACCGAGATCCCGTTGACCGGCGTGCGAATCCGATCGTGCCGGCCTTGCACCCCCCCCGGAACCTGTGGTCTTGAGGCGCTCATTCCTCCGATCTGGATCCCTAAACTTTGAACCATCGCGGGTACTTGTGCTTCCTGCTGCGTCGGACCCGGGAAGCTGAAGGCTAACGTGCCTTTTTGCGGCGACGCGGTCTTGTTCCGCAGCCTGACTTCAAAAACCGCTCCGGGCGTGTTGGAGGTGGCCGCATCGCCGGGAAGAAAGGGCGCCCAGGCCCTGACGCCGACCTCGACCGGAGCGTCGGTCGCGTATTCCAGATCGGCCACGGGAAAATGGCCCCAATAGTAGATTTCTTTGGCGGCGCTGACTCCCTTTAAAAACGGCCGCGTGATCACCCAGTCGTTGGCATTTCGACGGGGCTCGTGGCATGTCTCGAAGACACCCCCCGCCCGAATCAGTTCCGTCGTCAGCACCCAGGCTCTGTCGCCGACCGCTAATCCCAAAAAGGGCTCCAGAAGTTGAGGCTTTCGCGGAAAGGCATCGAACAGGCAATTAAACCCAATCACTCCGGTTGCCTCGATATCGAGGCAACCCGTGCTGACCCCTCCGAGGGGGACCCCGCAGCAGGGAGGCTTGCCGGAACGGAAAATGGCGCCACAGACAGAGTGCGCGAATCCTGACGCCGGAAATTCACTCCATTCCCGTTCAGGCAGATCCGTCGGAAAGAACTTTCCATCTCGGGCGTTGGCTGGCGCCTTGCCCGGCGATCGCGCTGCGCCGGTCACGTTTTCTAGGACCGCCGCGAAGCCGTTCCGAACGGTGACGGCGAAATCGGCGCCACCTGCCATTCCTGCCAGCGCCTTACGGATGAAATTGCGTCGGTACATATACCTCCCTCGCGGTATCGTTGCCGAATCCGCGGAACAAAGTATGGTTGCGGAATGATGCGTCGCAGCGTCTTGTTTTCGATTTTCGCCTGCACACTTTGCCATCGGCTGCCAGTGTGCAAAGGGCCGTGCGGGATTTTACTCAGGAAGAAGAGGTGGTGGTGCGGCATAGCGTCTTTCGCGTGACCTCACCACCTCAAAATAGTCCTATCGGGGACGAATCGCGCTGTCTCCTTCATCGGAGCCTGGTCTTTATCCAGAGGGTCGCGCTGGTAAAGAGGATAACTGGTCGGCGCATCATCGCGTGGCGAGATGTCCACCAGGGTGCTGCCCCGGAAATTACAGGTATACGTGGCTTCCGCCTTGGTCTGGGAATTCGCGGTGTACCGCGATGCTGTTTGAGGGTTTGAAAACTCGACGGTGACGCTGTCCCCAGGTCGCAAGTCGTCAACACACAAGTAATTCCCCGCCCAAATCGCCGGACGCGGGCTGCCCGACACTGAGGTCCGCAAAGACTTTTTCTCCACCCAGGATGGAATGCGTGCCAAGATTCTCCGAGCGCCTTTATTGTGGAGAATGACCTTCCCCTCGAAAGGTAGGTAGCTATCCACATCCAGAGATTTGGCGGCGCGGTTCAACAGCAGGTTGACCTGGGTCGTGTCGCCTTCTTCCCTGAGGATACCCTCCCACGCATAATACAGTCCTTGCGTTGCGTTTCCGGTGCAGCACTGCATGACCCATGTCTTGGGTACGCTGGTGGGGCTCGACTGCCCGGCGAAGTTTCCGAGGCTGCGCTCGATGACCTTCTCCCGCACTTCCTGATTGGGGTAGCGGCTCGACTGCCGTGGATCGCGCGGGGCCGACGCTTCTGCCACGCGCTCAAGCAAATCGGCGCGCACGAGTTGCTGCTCGACGAGTTGATTGCGGACGACTGCGTCAACGTCATCCCAGTAGTCGCCAATCCGCGCGTCACTGAGCCGAATCCCGAGCGCCACGAGGTCTCCCAGTGCGCAGCCCTCGCACAGATTGTCCTTTGCCGGATACGTGTTGATCCATCCCATCCGGGGGATGCCGAAGGTGAGAGTATATTCGTAGGCCCTGCGGACGAATTCGAGTACCCTCCAGTCGTCCGCCACCCTTGAGTATTCGAGCATTCCGCGAAGCGCGATAGCTCGGGCGTGAAAATGCGAGTACCAGTGTCCCTCCTCTTGGCCCGCAACGCACACCGGGTCAGGCAACCGTGCCGCATGAG
>QHZM01000524.1 GCA_003224665.1 Acidobacteriota bacterium | reverse complement strand
GGCGACCCGCGGCGGACCGAGATCATCGTGGAGCAGGCAGAAATCAAGCTCGAGGACCTGATCGCGGTCGCGGACGTGGTGATCACGTTTTCCCACTCGGGGTATATGAAGCGCACGCCGCTTTCCGCGTATCGCCAGCAGGGGCGCGGCGGCAAGGGGCGCCTGGGGATGAGGACGCGCGAGGAGGACTTCGTCGAGCACCTGTTCATCGCCTCCACGCACAGCTACATCCTGGTGTTCACCAACACGGGCCGCGTGCATTGGCTGAAAGTTTACGAAATCCCGGACATCGGCGCGGCGGGCCGCGGCAAGCACATCCTGAACCTGGTGAACCTCGGCTCAGGCGAGAAGGCGGCGGCGGTGGTGGCCGTCAAGGAACTGCCCGATGAGCCGAAAGAGGTGACCGTGGACGACGAGGCCTACGCCGCCGAGGGCTACGTCATCATGGCCACGCGCAACGGCTTGATCAAGAAGACGCGCCTGGCCGAATTCTCGAACCCCAACTCGCGCGGCATCATCGCCATGGCCATCGAAGAGGGCGATGAGCTGATCGCCGCCAGACTTACCAGCGGGCGCGACGGGATTTTCCTCGCCACGCACGAAGGCATGGCCATCCGCTTCCCCGAGAGCGACGTGCGCGACATGGGCCGCGCCGCCTACGGCGTTTACGCTATGGACCTCGAAAAGGGCGACTACATCGTGGGCATGGAAATCGTCGGCGAAAAAGAGTTGATCCTCTCCGTCACCGAGAAGGGCTACGGGAAACGCACGGCCATCACCGAGTACCGCGTGCAGTCGCGCGCCGGCAAGGGCGTCATCAACCTCAAGACGGTGGAGCGCAACGGCAAGGTGGTCGGCGTGCTGAGCGTCACGGATGTCTCCGAGGTGATGCTGATCAGCCAGCAGGGGAAGATCACGCGCCTCGATTCGAGCGAGATCCGCGAGTCCGGCCGGTCGGCGCAGGGCGTCCGGGTGATCAGACTCGAAGAAGGCGACCGCCTCGCCGCCGCTTGCCTGGTGAAGAGCGAAGCGAACGGCAACTCAGGACCCGGCGAGATCGTCCAGTGAACTCCGGGTGGCGGTTGTCTCGCGCGGCGGCGCGCAGTTGGTAGCGTGGACCCCGCTCGGCGGGGTCCGCGGCATTTCGCTTCCCAGGGCAAGGCGCATCGGAGAGTTGAGTAAGGGCAGCAATCGCGCTATTCTTTCTGTCTTAGGCTAGGCGTATGAGGGAACTCGAAGCCAAAGAGCAGCGGCTCCGCGATGAGCTCGGGAAGCTTTCTTCGCTCGTTGTCGCCTATTCGTCGAGACCGATGAGCTTTCAAACCCCGCCTATCGCGCCAACAACCCCGACCGGTGCTATTTCTGCAAGGACGAGCTGTTCGACAAGCTCGACGAGCTCGCCGAGCGCCGCGGCTTCGCGGCCGTCGCCTACGGCGTGAACGTGGACGATCAGGGCGACTGGCGGCCGGGGCAGCGCGCCGCACGGGAGCATAAGGTCTTGACGCCGCTGCTCGACTCCGGCCTAACCAAGGCCGAGATCCGCGAGCTGGCGCGCCGCGCCCAGCTCCGCGTCTGGGACCGCCCAGCCTCCGCCTGCCTCTCCTCGCGCCTTGCCTACGGCATCGAGGTCACGCCGGAACGACTGTCAGTGGTCGAAAAGGGTGAAGAGGCGCTGCGCAACCTCGGCTTCAAGCAGTTCCGCGTGCGCCACCACGATAAGCTGGTTCGCCTCGAGATCGCCCCCGAAGAGCTGCCGCGCGCCCTGTCGCCCGAAATGACGCGGAAGTTTGTCGAGATTTTCAAGGCGCTGGGGTTCACGTTCATTACGCTTGACCTCGAAGGTTATCGGACTGGGTCACTTAATACACACCTGGTTAATATCCCCCGCTGAGAGTCAACCGCAGGCGCAGGCCCCCGCCCGGCCTGTCGGGCTGAGGCTCCGTTCCCTGATTTGCCTGTCACTTCTCGCGCTTGTTCCCTCGCGGCACGCTCGCGCCCAGGCGAAGACGGTCGCCGAGCGGCTCGGCTACCCGCGCGACGCAAAGCTCCTGCTCCTCCACGCTGACGACCTGGCCGTGGCCCACTCGGTTGACCGGGCGAGTTTTGAGGCGCTCGACCGGAAGGCAGTGAGTTCGGCGAGCGTCATGGTCCCCTGCCCGTGGCTCACCGAGGTCGCGGAGTACGCCAGGCAGCACGCCGAAGCCGACCTCGGCTTGCACTTGACGCTGACGAGCGAGTGGAAGACTTATCGCTGGGGCCCGGTCGAGTCGAAAGACCTCGTGCCGAGCCTGCTCGACCCGTCAGGCTATTTCTGGAGCGACGCGGGGCCCGCGGCGAGCCACGCCAGGCCGGAGGAAGTCGAGCGCGAAGTCCGCGCGCAAGTCGAAGCGGCGATGAAGGCGGGCATCCGTCCCACTCATCTCGACAGCCACATGGGCACGCTCTTCGCGCGCCGCGAGCTGTTCGCCGTCCTGGTCAAGGTCGCGCACGAGTACTCGCTCCCGTTCCTCGCCGTGCGGACGGCGGACGCTCGGCGAGAGTGGCTCTCGCTTCTTTCGGACAAGGACATCGTGCTCGACGCCCTCGTCTGGCCGGAAAATCCGCGGCCCGAAACGTGGAAGGAGTCTTACCTTGCCGTGCTGCGTGACCTGAAGCCCGGCTTGAATGAAATGATCGTTCACCTTGGCCACGACGACGCCGAGCTTCAGGCGATCACCGTGGACCACCCGGACTTCGGCAGCGCCTGGCGGCAGCGCGACTTTGAGGTGGTGACGAGTCCTGAGTTCAGGCAGGCCCTCGAGCAGAACCACATCATCCTGGTCCGCTGGGGTGACCTGAAGAAGTTGATGTAGGTGAAGTTTGTCCGG
>QHZM01000167.1 GCA_003224665.1 Acidobacteriota bacterium | reverse complement strand
TGAGCGGGATACGGCCGAAGCTGACCGGGTCTCGCTGGTACTGAGTTACGACGATCACTACTGCCGGTATTTCGCCTCCCATGCATCGACCTGGACCCTGCATCTGTCCGACGAAATGCGCAACTCGTTGAGGGCACCGGAAAAGTACGCGGTGGTTATTCCAAAAGGATTAGGACGCTGCATCGTGCGGGTCGGCGCCGGCGGGATCGCGGTGCAGCCGGCAAAAATGTCCAACAACTTGGACAACTGACTGAAGGGATCGGTGGAACATGTTGACTGCTCGGACTGGCGCGAACGATACTCCTCAAGTCTTGCGATATAACATGTGCTTCTTCATTGGCTTGCTTTTAATGATGCTGCCTGCGCAGGCGGCCGAACACAAGCCCTTGCTTCCTCGCCCGCAGGAAGTCCGCTACGGCTCCGGACACCTGGCGCTGCGGGGCCTGACCATCCGCTTCTCCTCCGCTCCCGGCCCGGAAGACCGGTTTGCTGCCCATGAGCTGTCGTCTGCGCTGTCAGCGGCCGCACAGTCCCGTGTTGCCGTAGTGAAAAACGCGAGCCCCGGCCGGGCCATCGTACTCACCCGAACCAGCAATGCTCCGGCCCTGCCGGGAAGCGACGAGCGTGGAGGCTCCGAGGCGCGCGAGGCCTACACACTCAAGGTGACACCGGAAGGGGCCGAGGTGCGTGCGAAGTCTTCCGCGGGCCTGTTCTACGGCGCCCAGACACTGCACCAACTGATCGAAGGTTCCGGCGGGCAGGCTCTCCTTCCCGAGGTGGAGATCACCGACTGGCCATCCCTCGCCTATCGCGGCTTCATGATGGACACCAATCACGGCGCGCTGCTTACCGAGGAAGAGATCAAGCGGCAACTCGATTTTCTGGCGCGCTGGAAGGGGAACCAGTACTACTTCTATTCCGAAGCCAACACCGAGGTCCGGGGCTATCCGTTGGTGAATCTGGGCGCTCGGTATTCGCAGGAGCAGATCAAACGGATCGTCGACTATGCTCGCCAACGCCACATTGACGTCGTGCCGTGCATGGAATTTTTCGGGCACATGCACGACGTGTTCCGCGTCGAAGAGTACTCGGACATGTCCCCGCTGCGCTACGGTGGCGAATTCAATCCGCGCAATCCGCGCGTGAAAGCGTTCCTGGAGGACTGGGTGGGCCAGATGGCGGATCTGTTCCCCAGTCCGTGGTTCCACATCGGATTCGACGAGCCTTGGGCGTTGGAACTATTCGGCAGCCCAGCCACAGGCGCTCCTCCCGGAGAGCTATTCATGGAGCATCTCAAGAACCTCGCCGCCGTTGTGCTGAAACACAACAAGCGTCTGATGTTCTGGGCGGACATGATGAGCGGCGCCCGCATTTTCTCCCGTTACCCGGAATTGATTTCACAGCTTCCCAAGGGAACCATCGCGGTGCCGTGGCACTATCGGGTGGAGAAAGACTTCACGCCGATCGTGGAACCCCTGGCAAAAGCCGCGCTGCCAATCGTCGTGGCGCCGGCCGTTTGGAACTGGAACGAGGTTTCACCGAGCTTCCTGACATCTTTCGCGAACATCAGCGGGCTTCTGGCTGCGGGCCGGAAATATGGCGCCATCGGCCTTCTGAACACCGGTTGGAGCGATGACGCACAGGTCCTCTACCGTATGTCACTTCCAGGGATGGCTTACGGCGCAGTTGCGCCCTGGCAATCGTCCCCAGTCGATCAGGATCAGTTCTTTTCGGATTACGCCCACCAGATGTATCCTCCGGCTGTGGCTGCCGAGGCTGCTGCTGCACTGACGGCGCTGGCCAAATCGCAGGAAACCTTTTCCACTGCGCTCGGCGGTCCGACGATGCTCAGGTTTTGGGACGATCCATTCGAGCCCGGTCGCCTGAAGCAATTACAGGAGCGAGAGAAGGAGCTTCGACAAGCGCGGCTTTGGGCCGAAGAAGCGGAGGCGCACTTGGCGAAGGCGTTGGAGCTGAGGGGCGACCCGGCTTCTCTCTCCAGCCTACTGCTGGGGGCGCGCATGCTGGACCACCTCGGCATGAAAAACCTGTATACGGTGGAAATTGCCGGATACTTCCGGATGCTGGGCTCCCGCGCGCCGCGCGAGAAGGTGAACCTGCTCCTGAGGATCCAGACTGCTTCCCACAATCACGGACTGATCCAGGATCTGATGGATTCCACGACTGAACTGAGAGAGCTTTACCGGCAAGCCTGGCTGTCCGAGTATCAGACTTATCGTCTGGGCACAGCTTTGGGAAAATGGGACGCTGAGTTTCAATACTGGTGGAAGATGCAAAAGGAGATTCAGGACGTCATCGGCGGCCTAGAACCGGGAGAACCAGTGCCGCCTCTCGAATCTTTCCGGCCCAAGCACTGAAGCCATCAGGGAAACATTTTGCAACCATCTGGGACATTTCGGATCGATGGAATCATCCCGATCATCCCGACTCCCTTTACTGAGGAGCAACAGGTCGCCTGCGAGGATTTGGGGGATCTGATCGAATTCGCCCGCACGGCCGGCGCCTGTGCCATCTGTTTGCCAGCCTACGCCAGTGAATTCTACAAACTCTCGGAGGCGGAGCGAATTCAACTCATTCGGGAAGCGGTCCGGCTCGCCTCGGGCCGCATTCCCGTGATCGCCCAAGTGAACTATCTCTCCAGCGTTCAGGCTGCCGAAGTGGCTGCCTGCAGCCAGGAACTCGGCGTGGCAGCAGTGTCAACCGCTGTGCCACGCCTGTTTGCGCTTGCCGAACGTGATCTGTACCGTCACTTCGAGCGGATTCTGAGCGCCATCAGTATTCCTCTCATCATCCAGGACTTCAATCCGGGCGGCGCCACGGTGAGCCCTGTGTTCATCAAGACCCTGCATCGTGCGTTTCCTCACTTTCGGTATGTCAAACTGGAGGAGCCGCTGATGGCGGCGAAAGTCGAAGCGATCCGGCGCGAGACCGAAGACGAAGTCGGCGTCATCGAAGGCTGGGGCGGGATGTACATCCTCGAGCTGAGGGACGCGGGTATTTGCGGTGTCATGCCGGGGCTCGCCCTCACCGACTTGCTGGCGCGGGTCTACCGGCTGGCCTCCGACGGAAAGAAGAACGAGGCGTACGACATCTTCCAAGGCGTTTTGCCGCAGATCGTTTACAGCCTCCAGAACATCGAGATGTTCCACCATGCGGAAAAACTCCTGCTTCAAGCTCGCGGCGTGGTTCGGTATGCGCATGTCAGGGATGCAAAGTTGGAGATGCATCCATACGAGGTGGAACACATTCAGTTCCTGAACGGCAGAATCCTCGCATTGCTGGATCGTCTGAACATGCCGGTCAATCCCGCGGCGCGTGGCGAGGCATAGAATGAGCGCGACGAAGTCGTGGATTTACCTCTTGCTGGCCAACCTGATGTGGGCGTTGCAGTTTACCTGCGTCAAGCTGGTGCAGGATCAGATCGGGCCTTTCGCCACGGTCTGGGGTCCGATGACCCTGGCCACTGTGATGCTTTACCCGCTTCTGCGACGTGAGCAAAGGACCCATCCTCCGAAAGGTCAACGAAGCTCGAAGGACATTCTTCTTTACCTTATCCTTGCGGCGGTCGGGGTTTTTCCAGGACAGTTCTTCATCACCTGGGGCACTCGCCTTTCCCTGGCCAGCAATGCAGCCCTCCTCATGCTGACGCTGCCGATCTGTACTGCATTCATGGCCTACATTTTTCTGGGAGAGAGAATGACGGCCATCCGCTGGATCAGTTTTGGCCTGGCGCTCGCGGGTGTCATCATGTGCTCTGGGATTGACTGGCGCACGATAAGCTTTGGATCCAGATACCTTGCCGGGAATGTCCTGGTCATTCTCGGACTGAACGGGAGTGCTTTCTATAACTCTTACAGCAAGAAAGTATTGAAGCGATATTCTCCTTTGGAAGTGATTTTTTATACCTACGTGGCGATGTTCGTTGTCATGACGCCTCTCACGCTGGCCACGGAGGCCGACGTGTTTGCACGAATCCCAAGTTTCACTCTCCTGACCTGGCTCGCTCTTCTCTCACTGACCTTTTTCCACAATTACCTTTCGATGGTTCTGTTCCTCAAAGCGTTGGACTACCTGGATGCGATCCAGGCCTCACTTTCCAACTATCTGATAACGTTCTTTGGCCTTCCGATCTCGGTAATCTGGCTTGGCGAGCGCCTGACTCCGATGATGATCGTTGGAGGCATCATCGTTCTCTGCAGCACGCTGCTGATTACCGTCTGGGAGGAGAGGAAGCGGCGCGCCACAGGCGTAGTCGGTGGGGCCGCCGCGACGGAGACGCTTCCGGGTTAATTAAGGAGGACCCGAGGCAGCCGACCAAAATCAGCGAGTTGCCCGCGAGGTACCTCATTTCGTTGTTGAGCTTCATCTCTTCGGAGTTCCGACCAGCGTAAAGATCGCCTCCTCGGGCAGCCTGATCTTAGCCACCCCGTCGCCAACAGCGAGCGTGTCGATCTTCCGGCAGTCCAGATCGCGAGTCGTCACGTAGAGTTCCCAAGACGCGACCTCCGCGCTGCCTCCAGCCACAGCAAGCTCGATTTCCGCAGGCCCGCCCTGTTTGAGTCCCACGACTGTGAGGGTGTTGTCCGCACCGTTCCGGAATGCCGACACCAGCAAACCCTCCACGTTACTACTGGCTGCGATCCTCTGCGATCCGGGACGAACGAAGCGGTAAAGCTGTTTGGCAGCGTAGTACCGCTTCTTGGGCGCATAGAGATGGTCCGTGTTCTTAACCAGCCCGTAAAAGGTCAGGCGGGGATAGTGCTCGTGATAATTGTCGTAGGTGTCCCAGAAAAGCGCTGCGCTCGCTCCATCATTCAGTGCCCGCAAAGCCCGCCCAGTGGCCGCGAGGGAGAAATTCTTCCACTCGTTCTCTTGCGACTTATCGAGATCGTTCAGATCGCCATATTCGGTGAGCCAGATCGGAACAAACGGGAAATTGCTGTTTCGGACCCGTACTACGTGCGGGCTGATGGAATCCTGCCCATAAGTATGCAGGGAAAACACCCCGACCTGCTTCATCAGTTCCGTGCTTGCGAGAATCGGTCCGAAGTAGTCGTTCTTCAGGCGGCACTGGTCGCAGGCGACGAGCTTGACGTCGTCCAGCCCCTCTTTCTTCATGCGGCGGGCAATCGTCTCCAGAACCTTTGGCATCTCATCGGGATCGATGCGAGGCCCTTCCTCGGGAGGGCAGTCGGTTTCGTTCAGCGGGCTGAAGTATTCGAAGTCGATGCGCGCCCTGGTGCGGGCGTAAATCAGCATGGAGACTACGGTCTCGGCGAACTCCTCATACATCGCAGAATTGAGATGGTCCGGCTTTGACGGGCGCTTGCGCCCAGGCAGCAGTGGGAGCTTTTCGTCCAGCATCCAGTCCGGAGCGGTTCCGCTCAAGGTGAGAAAGGGCCGGATCCCCCTCGAGTTCAGATAGCGAGCCGCCGCCCACGATGCCTCAAATGTTGGAATGGAATAGCGGTCGTTGTAATATTCCCAATCCATGACGTTTGGATCGTCGTTATCGTTCTTGGCTTCCCAGTTGATGAGCCCGTAAGGATCGAGGCGGAAGATGGTGGCGCCGAGATCGTCAATCAGCATGTCGATCATCGGTTTCTGGGCGTCGCGGAAATAGGTGCCGTTAAAATTGACGCCGAAACCGGCGATGGTTTGAGAGCGCTGCGAAGGATCGATAGTGACGCGGTTTCCGGCGGAGTCGCCGGGCAGCGGTGACAACAGGAACAAGCTGAGAAGCAGAGTGAGTTTTGGATTCATCGTTTTCGAACTGCGGTAGGCCAAAAAAAAGATCGGGCCGCAGCCCGGCAAGGACTGCGGCCCCATTTCCATTCAACAGGGTTCGAATTGAATTCGACCCCTCCGTATCAAAACCAGAGGCGCGCAACAATTGAGCCTATGTCGGCACCTGCAGAACGAGAGCGGCTTAGAACTCGAGACGCCCTCGCACTTCGACCATGCGCTGTCCGGCTCTCTCACCCGAGTACAAACCGTATGTTTCACCGATTACACCAACCCCAACCTTATCGGAGATGTCGCTTGCCGGGAAGAGGAAGTTCGGGTGGTTGAGGATATTGGAGATCATCCCCATGAAGTCGAAGTGCACCCTTTCGGTGATTGGAAATCGCTTGAGCAGAGTCAGGTTGTGGACGTGCATCCCGGGGCCTTCCAGGATGTTGGCTCCACTGTTGCCGAACCTGCCCGCGGGCGGTTCAGCGAAGCAAGAGGCATCGAACCAACCATTGACCGAGCGTTGCCCCGGCGGCAGGTTGCCGTTGCAAATACGGTCAGGCATGCCACCGAACGTGCTCGTGTTCGATGGGTCATTGCCGGAAAAACTGGGCGAGAAGTACTGGCCGTTCTGCAGATAGGACACCCACACAAGTTTCCACCCGCCGATGACCTGGTTCCCCGCGCCGGGTATGGTATTGAGGAACCGGCGCCCCCGCCCAAAGGGCAACTCCCACACCGTGTTAAAGACCACCCGGTGCTTGGCGAAGAAATCGCGGTTCCAGGACAACGGAGCGTAAGGGTTTTCCAGGTTCATCATATTGCTCATGCCGTGAGCCCACGTCCAATGAGCGTCAAATGTGACCCATCCGACCCGCCGGTTGGCCGCAAGGGTCATGGAATCGTAGTTGGTTGCGCCATTCGTACGGTAGGCGATCGTTTCGACGAACTGGGGGTAGGGGCGGCGGCTGTCGTCAAACGGGGTCAGGCTCGCCTCCGGCTTGTTGATGCCGAGACTATAGTTCAAACCCCGGTTTCGCGAGCCGATGTACGACAGTCGGAACCCAAGATCGCCTACCTGCCGTTCCACCGTCGCATTGAACTGGTGGATCCTGCCGTTCTTGGTCTGCAGGGGAACTGCGGTAACGCTCTGGGAAGGAACATTCGGCGAAACTCCGCCGGACGGGAACGGATCCGGCATCTGAAACAAAGGCACACCACCCGTGATTTCATTGAAGTACGTCTCGCTGACCGCGAACGGCCCGCCCCCCTCTTGCCGGGCAAACTGCCCTAAGAACTCGTTGTATATCCCGTAGCCTCCGCGAATC
>QHZM01000521.1:1902-2743 GCA_003224665.1 Acidobacteriota bacterium | reverse complement strand
TGAGATGGCGAAACGCCGCGCCATTAGCGTAACGCTCATGACTGCCTGACCGAACAGCGGCGAATCCAGGCTGAATTCGCCTCACCCGATCATACCACCATCGAAAACGAGGGAGGCGCGACTCGAGCCAAGCGCAGTAATATAGACAACAGCGCACGAGTTGTTTATGGGAGGCAGCACATGAAGGCCCTCGTCCTGATGTTCTGCATGATCTCCTTCACACCGGCCGCGGACGCTCAATACCCTCCGCTACAAGGTGCCCCGAGCACTGCGCCGCGCCCCCGGGAGATCGAACATCGCCTTCCTGCCGACGAGCCGGAGCAGGTCCAGGCCCCCGCGCAGCGGAGAACGATCGATTCCGCGCAGGTCAAGCGCGAAGCCGAAGAGCTTGCGGAGCTCGCCGAGTCCATTCCCGTCAAGACCCAACTGGCGGGAAAAGGCGTGGTTCCGAAAGACCTCAACCAGCAGCTCAAGCGAATCGAGAAGCTCTCCAAGCAGCTTCGTCGGGAACTCTTCCAGTAGGACCACCGACCGGTCGAGCCCTGGGCGGCAACGCTCGAAGGCCGCGTTCAATCCCACCTTGCTCGGCCGGCCCTTGTAGAATAGCGTTCTATGTCTCTCGGCTGCAGGACCGGAGTGGCAACATGCGTTTTAGCGCTTAGCGGCGCGATCCTGAGCCGCTTTTTGCCGGCATGGCCGGCCGAGCAGACGCTTCCCGCGCCTGTCCGGTTCACGAACGTCGCCGAAAAGGCAGGAATCACAACCCGAATCGTCAACGGCGGAGAGACTACGAAGAAATACGTTTTTGAAAGCACCGGAAGCGGCGTGGCTTTCCTCGATT
>QHZM01000521.1:0-1860 GCA_003224665.1 Acidobacteriota bacterium | reverse complement strand
GCGCGTTCCGGGTGGGGCCAGGGAGTTTGCGCCGGCGACTACGACAACGACGGGTTCGATGACCTGTTCGTCACTTACTATGGCCAGCCGAACGCGCTCTATCACAACAACGGCGACGGAACGTTCACGGACGTGACGGCGAATTCCGGTCTCGGGCGGTCCGGCCGGAACTGGAGCACGGGCTGTGCTTTCCTCGATTACGACCGCGACGGGAAGCTCGATCTCTTCGTGGCCGGCTACGTAGATTTCGACCCCGCTTCGGCGCCGCTGCCGGGCTCGAACTCCAATTGTCTTTGGAAAGGTGTGGCAGTCTTCTGCGGCCCGCGGGGATTGCCCACGGCCAAGCCTCATCTCTACCACAATCAGGGCGACGGCAC
Organism: Acidobacteriota bacterium; assembly: GCA_003224665.1. Taxonomy (GTDB): domain Bacteria; phylum Acidobacteriota; class Terriglobia; order UBA7540; family UBA7540; genus QHZM01. The sequence continues at coordinate 1,483 of QHZM01000521.1, read as the reverse complement.
ATTCGCGGACGTCTCGTTCCGGGCAGGGATCCTGAAGGCCGGCGATTGCTATGGCCTTGGCGTGTTGACGGCTGATTTCGAGAACATCGGCTGGCCTGACATTTACGTCGCCTGCGACTCCACGCCCAGCCTCTATTTCCACAATAATACCAACGGGACATTCACCGAGCGAGGCGTCGAGGCCGGAGTGGCCTACAACGAGGATGGGCTGGAACAGGCCGGCATGGGTGTTTCCGCGGCGGACTACGACGGCGACGGCCTCCTCGACATTTTCAAGACCAACTTCGACGATGACGTCCCGGACCTTTACCGCAACGAAGGCGATGGGACTTTTACTTTCAGGACCTTTGACTCCAAGCTTGGCTCCAACTTGAAATTCCTAAGTTGGGGCGGCGGCTTTTTCGACTACGATAACGACGGCTGGCCGGACATTTTCATCGCCACCGGCCACGTGTACCCGGAACTCGAGACCCACGGCCACCCCGAGTCCCCCTACCGACAGCGCAACCTGCTCTATCACAACACGGGCGACGGCACGTTTGAAGACGTCACGTCGATCGCAGGACCAGGACTCGAGCTCCGGCGCTCGGGACGCGGCGTCGCTTTTGCCGATATTGATAACGACGGCGACCTCGACATCGTCGTCAACAACCAGAATGACCCCCCGACGCTCTTGCGCAACGATGGCGGCAATCAAAACCACTGGGTCTCAGTCCGCACCGTGGGGACGAAATCGAACCGCGACGGAATCGGAGCGCGGATTGTGTTGGAGGCGGGTGGGCGCCGGCAGATCAGTGAAGTTCGGAGCGGCGGGAGTTACCTTTCGCACAGCAACCTGCGCGTCCACTTCGGCCTCGGTCGAGCAACGGAAATCGATTGGCTGGAAGTCCGCTGGCCCAGCGGTATGGTGGACAAGCTGGTGAGCCTTCCGGCTGACCGGTTTCTGGTTGTTCAGGAGGGCAAGGGCGTCGTGCCGGCGAAGTAAGCGAATTGCTGCCTGAAAAAAATCGCGGGGCCCGAAGACCCCGCGTTCTTCAAACATCCAATTGATCCTTCAAGCAGGGTTTCCTCTACCCAAGCCTCACCAAATGAACTTCACGCCGAACTGGATGTTACGCGGTTCGTGCGCGCCGAAGATCTTTCCCACGGTCGAGCTGGTTATGTTTCGCCGCGGATCGTTAAAGTGGGCTTGGTTGAAAGCGTTGAAGAACTCGGCTCGGAACTGCATTCTGAGCTTCTCTCCGAGCGAGAAGTCCTTCAAGAGGCCGATGTCCCAGTTCTGGAAACCCGGACCATCGAGGATGCTTCTGCCGGAATTGCCGAACCGGGGGCGTCCTGTCAAGTTCCAAGTGTTCGGGTCGCAGGGATTCCCAGTCGAGGAATCACGATTGCTCAGTTCTCCGAGTAATCCGGTCCCTATAACCGCCGGCGTGAGTTGGGTGCAGGTGGGGTCGAAGGTCGGAGCCACGTAGGAGGTTCCAAT
>QHZM01000166.1 GCA_003224665.1 Acidobacteriota bacterium | reverse complement strand
ACCCTCTTCTGGGCGGCACGTGCCCCCCATCGTATCCATTCCAGCTCATCAACTCGCAAAGCGACTGGGATGAGCTCGATACCGTCGTCGAGTACATCAGGAACCTTCGCGGCGTGGACAAAGTCGCTCTCGTAAGCTGGTCGCAGGGCTCATTCCGCGTCGGCCCCTATGCGGTGCAACATCCGGACAAGGTAGACAGCCTCCTCATGTACGCGCCGGTCTACAACCCCGCTGGGCGAGCCGGGTCCGGGTCGGATGGTTTTGCACCGCCCGTTACGCTACCTCAGCCCGGAACCCCCATGACTCTCCAAACGCGCAATGGCCTCATGATTGACCGGTGGGGTTCGGAGATCCAAGCGGAGATCGATGTTGGTTGTGAAGCCCCGGTGGAGGACGGGATTCAAGACGTGGTCTGGAGGGCGATCATGGCTAACGACGACCTCGGTAGCATCTGGGGACCGCCGCCAGCCGGTGCGCCAGCCGGATCTTCTCCAGAGGGCGTGATGCGGGTACGCAAGCCCTTCCTGTGGGGATGGAATGCCAACACGGCGCCCAGGATACCGGTTCCGGTGCTGATCATCTACGGAGAATTCGACACCAACGCGCTGATACCCCCGCAGACTACCAACGCTTCCCCGCTGCTGTACGACGCGATCCCGCAATCGAACAAGTTGCTTTTCAAGGTCCAGTGCGCCGGACACTTCATGGTCTGGGAACGCCAACGCCGGGTGTTGCACCACATTTCCAAGGAGTGGCTGACGAACGGCGCAGTCGAGGGGTTTACCAACGGTAAGTTCTTTGTCGACACAGAGGGCAATCTCTCCCCGTTCCCGCTGTAGTAAGTCTGCGGTGTCGGGCAATCCAGAGGAACCCGCTGTCTCGTATGTGCCGGACTGACAGTGCGGTGCGTGTTTTTCGCATTGGCATGAATAGGAACGTGTGGACAGATTCGAGCCCTCGGATGACTTAGACGGATTACGCCTCAGTGCTGGTTCGATCTGTTGCAGCAGAATGTTATTGGAACAGTCCACTGGGTGCCGTCATGCGAGTGACTGAGAAGCTGGAGCGGGAGACGGGAATCGAACCCGCGACGTCCAGCTTGGGAAGCTGGCATTCTACCGCTGAATTACTCCCGCTCGGTCTACCTCTGACTTGCGACGTTTAATTTAGCAAACTGAACGCAGCCTCGCAAGGGGCTGAACCGAGTCGTCTCTTACGTGACTGCGCGCTGACGAGGTTGTACCGGACCATCCCAAACGCCGAGTACCTCGACTGCAATTGTAGCGCCGATCACACTGTTTGCTTCGCGAGACCCTCCTTGGGCGCGGAAGCCAACACCATTTGGCAGTCCATTAGCTGGTGAGCATCCTGGCGAGCTTATCCAAATCGTCGGCCACCATTTCCATGCCGCCGGTATTGACCGGATTCTGGTAAACAAAAGCCATGGCGCCTTTTGGGTCTGATTTTTGATAAGCCTCTCGGGCGCCTTGGCTGAGCCTGCTGAGGATTTCGTCGCGCAACAGGACAGACTCCACCTTATAACTGTTCGCGTACTGGCCGCCGACGTAGGGCCAAAACTTCGCAAAATTGTCGGGGTCGGCGATGATTTGAGAGTTGGCCATCGCCGTAAATGCCCTGATGTTTTGAGCGAGGTTCAGCACTTTCTCCTTGAGCTCCGAATTCTTCAGCCGGGAATATGTCTTCTTGCTGTGTGGACCCAGTCCGAGCTTCTGTTGATACATTCGTAACAAGTCGTCTCGAGTCTCAATGCGGCTCCTGTAAAACTTATCCACGAGAAGCCAGATCACGACGAGGCCGACAATCCACACGAAGCAGGACAAGAGCGGCGTCTCGGTGACCGCTTCCCATTCAATCTGTAGTTGGTGCCAAAGCGAACCCATTGACTATCATTCTATGCCCTAAAATTGCTGTTTTCAAACATCCGCGCGAAGAACGGAGACTGGCGCTCTCAAGAACGGCGCAGTAGAATACCGCTATGGCATTGGAATTTTCGACGTCACATTTGTCTGACTCCATCTCGTTGCTTCGCTATTACAAGAACTTGGGAGAGCGGGCCCTGGCGCAAGTTGCTGATGACCAGTTGTTCTACGCCCAGGATGAGGAGTGCAACTCCATCGCTATCATAGTGAAGCACCTCGCCGGGAACATGCGTTCTCGGTGGACGGACTTCCTGACGGCAGACGGCGAGAAACCCAGCCGCAATCGCGATAGCGAGTTCGAGGATCCGCCCAGGGACCGTAAGGAACTGATGCGGACTTGGGAGGAAGGGTGGACATGCTTGCTTAAGGCACTGGAGTCGTTGAATGATTCGGATTTGAGTCAGCGAGTCCTGATCCGTGGAGAGGCGCACTCGGTGATGCAGGCCATTAATCGTCAGCTATGCCATTACGCCTATCACGTAGGTCAGATCGTCCTCGTGGCGAAGCACAGACGAAAGGGTGACTGGATCTCGTTGAGCGTGCCTCGGGGCAAATCGGCAGAGTTCAATCAGCGGGTGTTGAGCCGGGAACTAAGCCAGCGATAGGGGCCAACTCGGTAATCGCGACAGGTGAGCCTGTCAGATGTCAATTCACTAGCTGCCGGGATTCCAGTATACTCCGCCCGATCCAAACTCCCTCCGCCGGAGACACCTGAGTGGGTGTAGCTCCCGCACGCGCGATCGCGTCCGCTGCGGTTGAGGTTGCGGACCGCACGCGGCCCCACATTGCCGTGCGGCTGCTTCCATTTCTTTTCATCCTTTACATCACTAATTATCTTGACCGCACTAGCATGGCCTATGCCGCGCTCGGCATGTCTCGCGACTTGGGATTCAGCGACCGCGAGTTTGGCATGGGAGCGGGCATTTTCTTCATCAGCTATGTGGCCTTGCAGATCCCCGGCGCCTTGCTGGTCGAGCGCTGGAGCGCGCGCCGGATGATTTCTGCAACCATGATTGCGTGGGGATCGCTCACGGCGCTGACAGCACTGGTGCACACCCCAGGTCAACTTTACGTGGCGCGCTTTGTGTTAGGCGTGGCGGAGGCCGGTTTTTTTCCGGGGGTCATCGTCTATCTGAGCCACTGGTTCATGCATGAGGACCGCGCGAAGGCGACGAGCAACTTCATGGGTGCAATTCCGCTGTCATTCGTTATCGGATCGCCAATCGCGGGCTGGATTCTCGGCCACAAGTGGCTCGCCGTCGAGGGCTGGCGCTGGCTGTTCATCCTGGAGGGGTTGCCGGCCATCCTGCTAGGCGCCATTGCGTTTTTCTTTCTAACGGATTGGCCGGGCGAAGCGAGCTGGCTCGCTCCCGGGCAGCGGCAATGGATTGAACAAAAGCTGCAGGAAGAAAAGCCTGTCAGCGCGCAAGCGATCACAGCGTGGCAGGCGCTCAGGTCTCGCGCGGTTCTGTTGCTGGCCTCGCTAACCTTTCTCAATTATTTTGTACTTTACAGCTTCGCTTTCTGGTTCCCGACCATGCTGAAACGCCAGTCAGGGCTTTCGGACGTGCGTGTCGGCCTGCTCGGCGCCGTGCCCTACCTGGCGACCTTCATCGCGATGCAGGTCAACGGATGGCATTCCGATAAGGGCCGCGAAAGACGCTGGCACTCCGCGGTCCCGCTGTTTATCGCGGCAACCGGATTGCTGGGCCTCATCAGTCAACCCCGCTCAATCCCACTCTCAGTCGCATTGTCCACGATGGTGTGTATGGCTTATGCCTATCTCCCGACTTTCTGGGCGATCCCAACCGAACTCCTGAGCCAGTCGGCCGCAGCGGCCGCAGTGGGAATGGTCAACGCTGTTGGCAGCGCTGCAGGCTTTGCCGGCCCCTACCTGTTCGGTTACCTGAACACTCGAACAGGATCTTTTTCGTACGGGCTGGCCCTGATGATGGTCTCAGCACTTGCCGGAGGGCTGCTGATCCTGTGTACTCCTCGGAGCGCGCGAGCGCTTGTCCGCTGAACAAGCGGGTTTGTGAGCTGCGGCGTGTCACCCGAATGCTGGGTTATAGTATGTGCGTCCGTCCCACGCGGCGCTAACCATGAAGACTGCGAACCACCAAGAGGCAGAAACGTCATCAAGTGCGCGGCGATTCAAAGTGGCTGTCGTGCAGGCAACCCCAGTTGTATTCGACCGTGAGGGTATTGGGAGAGCAGCGTGGACGTTCCCGGTCCTGCGGTTGAAGCGCTCAGCCGAACGGCGCGAAGCAACAGCATCTACCTTGTCGTTGGCGTCGTCGAGCGGGACCGTGGCACCCTCTATTGTTCCGTATTGTTCTTCGCACCCGACGGCAGCTACCTGGGCAAGCATCGCAAAGTCATGCCAACCGCTTCCGAGCGGCTCGTCTGGGGTTTTGGCGATGGCTCCACGATGCCGGTGTTCGATACGCCGTTGGGAAAGATCGGCGCAGTGATCTGCTGGGAGAACTATTTGCCTTTGATGCGGGCGACGATGTACGCGAAAGGCATCGAGATTTATTGCGCGCCCACAGCGGATGCCCGTGATTCCTGGGTCGCTTCGGTGCGCCACATCGCTGTCGAGGGCCGGTGCTTCGTGCTGTCCTGCAACCAATTCACCCTCCGGCGCGACTTCCCGGCCGATTATCGTTCGGTGTTTGGTGACGATCCGGATGCAGTTCTGACTCGCGGCGGGAGCTGCATCGTCGATCCGTTCGGTAATTTTCTCGCGGGACCGAACATGGAAGGCGAAGCGATTCTGATCGCCGAGATCGATCGCGCGCAGATCGTCCGGGGAAAATTCGACCTGGACGTCGTCGGCCATTATGCACGGCCAGAAATCTTCCAACTCCACGTCGACGAGCGGTCTAAACAACCAGTGACCACTCACAGCTCCGAAGCAAGCGGGGAGACAGAACCAACCACTCCGACGACCCTGGACACGACCACAGCCCACAGGCGGTTCCTTCGGAAGAGACGATGATTAGTACACGTCTCACGGAGCGCTTTGGCATCAGGCACCCGATCGTCTGTGCGCCAATGGCGTATGTTACCGGCGGGGCGCTCGCGGCCGCGGTGTCTCACGCCGGCGGGCTGGGTGTCGTTGGCGGGAGCTACGCAGGGACGCTGGGTGGGGAACCCGACTTGGAAACTGAACTTGCTCGAGCGAAATCAGGCAAATTCGGCGTTGGATTCATCACGTGGGCTCTGGAGCGTGCGCCAAAGGTGCTGACGAAGGCCTTGAAACACTCGCCGGTCTGCGTTTTCCTCTCATTTGGCGACCCTGGTCCGTTTGCGGCAGAGGTCCGCGACGCTGGCGCCGCGCTCATCTGCCAGGTGCAGTTCATGGCGCACATCGATATGGCTCTGAAGGCTGGTGCCGCAGCGGTCGTGGTACAGGGGACCGAAGCAGGGGGGCACGGAGCATCCCGTTCAACGTTTCCGTTCGTTCCGGAAGCTGCCGATTACCTGGAGCAGCACTCGCCCGAAACTTTGCTGCTTGCCGCCGGAGGCATAGTGGACGGAAGAGGATTGGCAGCAGCTCTGATGCTGGGTGCAGATGGTGTTGTAGTCGGGACGCGTCTTTGGGCCTCGGCTGATGCGTTCACCCCGAAGGCTCACACTGACAAGGCGATCGGTGTGACCGGCGATTCGACCATTCGGACGAAAGTGCTTGATGCGCTGCGCGGCGTTCCTTGGCCGAGGGAATACTCATTCCGCTTCCTGAAGAACAAGCTGACCGACGGATGGGCTGACCGGGAAGGCGAGGCGTTCCGCGCATTCGGCACGCTGTCTGCGAAATACGCCCAGGCGCGCGTGCAGAACGGCCTCGATACGGTCGCAGTCGTCTGCGGAGAGACTGTAGGTCTGCTTAAGGACCGCCCGAGTGCTGAATCAATCGTGAAATCGATGGCTGCGCAGGCTGCAGGTCTCCTCCGTCGCGGCGGCAAGCTCAAGTTCACGTCGCAATCGTGAGAGTTGTGCAACCTGATGAGTTTGGGCTGATTTGGCTGCTGCCGGGTGTGCAATCCATTGTGGCTTGGAGTGATTCGGGTGCTGCTTCCCTTTGCGGTTTTTGGGGGAAAGGGTGCGGCTTCTCTTCTGCACTTGGCTGATTAACGGGCAACTCTTACATGTGGCAGCCCGGATTTCGCCGTTCCTCGGTGCACAGCGGATCCGACGATTCTGGACGAGTGGTTGTCCACACGGAAGTTACTCTCCGAGCTGCTGACGACGACTGCCGGCCGTCTGATAATGGGCGGATGTGCCGTGATCCGACCGTAATCCTTGCCGCGACGAGTGGCCATAGGTAAGCAAAAGGCGACTTATGAGGAGTAATCCAAAGCAGCGGATAACCCTCCGGAACTCCATCGCGTCTGTAGAGAAATGCGGAGCTGACCTCGAATCGCTTCACGCAGCGTCGAAGGGGGCGGACCATGAAAACCAAATATCATCCAGTGAATCGAATTGCGCGTCCTATCGTTTGCATCTGCCTTCTGTTCGTACTCCTGGCTTGGCCGGCGAAATCTGTCGCACATGATGAGTGGTTTCGCGATCTGGACTTGGAGCCGATGCTGAGCGAAGCGGGCCTCGTATTGGCGGGACGCGTCGCAGATGTGAGCAGCACAGTAATTACGGCGGGGGGCAAGCGCGAGTTCACTCTGCTCCAATTCAAATTCGTGCCGGTGCTGACACTGAAGGGCGTGTTTTCACGGGAATCACTGTCGCTCACGAGTGCTGATATCGGGATTCAGGGGTTCGGTGATGCTGCGCCCATCGAGACCGGACAGTTGCGGCTGCTGGTTCTGGGGCGCTCAATGGAGGGGTACGCGGTCCTGCGACAGTCTTCGAGCCTCGAGCAGGCCGTCCCGTTGCTGCGCGATAGCAACGACGCGCTGCTCGAAAGCGTGAAAGTGCTGCTTGCGGTTAACGCGAACCGAGAGCGATCGGGAAAGGTCATGATGCTGCTGGAAGGACTACGGAAGCAAAGAGGGGCGGCGGTGATCCCGCTGCTTGCCGCGCTCGAGCGTCGTTCGCTGCTTGCAGCGCAGACACCAGGTGCAATGGCCTCCATCGCATCCCACCTGATTGACCCTTCACCCGCCGTCCGCGAGCGGGCGGCAAGAACTGTTTACTCTCTGCTCCGCGATGACTACCTCGAGCAGCCCGAGCTTCGCGAGGGCGCTGTGAAAGCACTTGCTGCAGTCCTTGAGATGCGGGAAACGAACTTTAGGCCGCGCGTCGCGGCGTTCGACGCGCTGGGCGCCGCTGGACCCCAAGCCCTCGAGAACAAGGCCGCCAAAGCGGAACTCGAACATAATCCACCCGCCACATTCACCGAAGAGGGCGCGCGGCTTCGAGCGGTTGGCGAACTCAGAATGGACGACCAAGAAGGCGCGCTTGTGATGCTGCTCAAGCAAACGCCTTTGGATGCACCGCCAACAATTCAGAGCCCAGTGGAATGGGCCCTGGCACGCTTGAATCCGAGGGAAGGCGTCAAAGAGATCACAGTCAGGAGCAAAAGCAAGTACGACGCGGGGCTTCCCGTCGCAACGGAGACCAATGTGCTGGGAGACCTGCCGGCCGCTGACGCAGTGCCTGCTCTGCTCGAGATTTCGAAACTCAACTTGGATGACGCGGAGCGGTATGCGTTTGCTTCGGCGAGCAAGAAGGTAGCCGACCCGCGACTTATTGCACCGCTGGCGGGCATGCTCGCTCCGAGCCAGCGGGACGTCCGGTGGGCAGCGGTCGAAGCGCTGATCAAGATCAATACGGACGATGCTGCGAAAGCGTTGCAGGCTCATCTTCGCGAGGAAATGAACTTATCGCGGAAACTCGAGCTCGCCGAGTTTCTGGGTCGGCACGGAATTCGGGACGGCTATCCTTACGCCATCGAGCATATGTCCGAGCCCTCTCTTCGCGAGCGGGCCATCTCGGCATTGGCCGCGATTCGCGAGCCTCGCGCGGTCGGGGAACTCCGCAAAATCCTCGAGACCAGCAACGATGTTGACTGGAACAGCGCGGCTATGCGCAGCTTAGGGAGGCTGGGCGCGATCGAACTTGCGCAGCAATTCTTGGAGATCGCGCGAAACGCCAAGAACCCGCTCGCTCCTTCGGCACTTATCGCTCTCGGTGACCTTCATGAAGCTAAGGCCCTCGAGATAGCGCGCGCAGGCTTCGCCTCGCGCGACACGGAGATAGTGACGGCCAGCGCACGAGCTGCTGGAAACCTCCTAGCGTTAGCCACCGTAAAAGCGGATGACGTACACGATCAGCTCGCCTCGTTGTTGGCTGATCCAGGTTCCCCTGAGGAGGCCCGCGCTGCGGCGCTCGAATCACTCCTGACGTTGAACGATCCACGCCTGGACGGCGCGCTGGCTCTGGCAGCGCGCGATGCTCGACTTGAGGGAGGGAACCTCCTCGCCAAAATTGAAAAATTGCTGCGCGAACGAAAGGTAAGGCTCACTCTACCGTAGGCGATGTTCCCTTGAGCCGGTCGTGTGCGCTCTGGGACTGGTTTATCACGGCCGCTCCGCATCCTCGTCACAATATTTGCCTGCCAGTAACCGAAAAGCTCGCACATCGGAACCTGGGACGAAACTATTTGGTTCCCGCAAACTCCGCAGTGCAGGAACCCAAGTGCCTCTGGCAGACCGACATCCCCCCTGGCGTGCCGGCACGTTTTCCGCACGCGCCGGTCGGCCAGCAGCGGATTGCTCTCCATAAACGCCGAAGTGTCGACCGATGAGTCTCACCTCCCGGTTTGTCGCCCATTCTTCCACAACCCGATCGTGGAAGAGTGCGCCGTCAATCGGCCGGTTAATTCCATTCCGCAAATTTAGCTAATGCCGGGCCATCAGGATTTCGCCCGCCTGGAATGCGTGCAAAGTGGGCGACGCGCCACTTTCGTCACCGTGGCTCGGGCGGCGTTGGGCCCCCTGCGCACGCTCGGGCGCGCTCGAGGAGCAGTTCGCGCTCGCGTGCGTTGCGCGTGAGCGATGCCGCGCGCTCGAACTCCGCGCGGGCCTCGTCGAAGCGGCCGAGCTTGGAAAGGAGGTCGCCGCGCACGCTCGGCAAAAGGTGGTAGCCCTTGAGCGACGGCTCGGAGGTCAGCGCCTCGACGAGCTCGAGGCCCGCTGCCGGGCCGAACGCCATGGCGATCGCGACCGCACGATTCAGCTCTACGACGGGGGATGGCGCGAGCTGGGCGAGCGCATCGTAGAGCGCCGCGATGCGCGCCCAGTCCGTTTCCTCCCGGGTAAGCGCTCGTGCGTGACAGGCGGCGATCGCCGCCTGGAGCGCGTACGGGCCCCGGGCGCCGCCGAGCCTTTCGGCACGCTCGAGAGCGGCAAGACCACGACGGATGAGGAGTCGATCCCAGAGCGCGCGGTTTTGAGTGAGGAGCAGAATGGGCTCTCCCGAAGGGCCCACGCGCGCCCTCGAGCGCGACGCCTGGATTTCCATCAGCGCGACGAGGCCGTGGACCTCGGGCTCCTGGGGAGCGAGCTCGGCCAGGATGCGGCCGAGACGGAGCGCCTCCTCGCAGAGCGCAGGCCGCATCCAGTCCTCACCAGCGGTCGCCGAGTAGCCCTCATTGAAGACGAGGTAGATGACCTCGAGCACCGACGACAGACGCGCGGCAAGCTCGGCCCCGCGGGGAACCTCGAAGGGGACTCGCTCTTTGGCGAGGGTCCGCTTGGCCCGGACGATGCGCTGGGCGACCGTCGGCTCCGGGACGAGGAACGCACGCGCGATCTCTTCGGTCGTCAGCCCACCCAGCAAGCGGAGTGTGAGTGCAACGCGCGCCTCGGCGGAGAGAACCGGATGGCAGGCCGCGAACACGAGGCGCAGGAGGTCGTCGCCCACGTCATCGTCGAGGGCCGCGTCGAAATCCGGCACGGCCGTTTCCTGCTGGGCCTCGAGCTCCCGACCTAGCTCCTCGTGCTTGCGCTCGAGGAGCTTTTTTCTGCGCAAGAAGTCGATCGCGCGATGCTTGGCGGCGGCCATGAGCCACGCGCCTGGGTTGTCCGGGATGCCCGACTCCGGCCACTGCTCGAGTGCGGCGACGAGAGCATCCTGTGCGAGGTCCTCGGCGAGACCGACGTCACGCATGATCCGCGCAAGACCTGCGATGAGCTTGGCCGACTCGATCCTCCAAACCGCTTCGATGGCGCGATGCCTATCGGTAGCCGTCACGGCTACCCATCACACCATCTTCAATTCCCCCGCGCAAGCCGAGGCGCGCCGCGACTATTTCTTCGCGGCCACCTGGGCGCGCAGGCGCTCCTCCTGCTCCTTGAGCTCGGGAGTGAACTCGGCACCGAAGTCCGACGCCTCGAACACCTGGCGAATCTCGACCTCGGTCTGGTCGAAGGGGGCGCGCTTGAGCCATTCGATCGCCTCTTCCTTCGACTTCACCTGCCACAGCCAGAAGCCGGCGATCAGCTCTTTGGCCTCAGTGAAGGGCCCGTCGGTGACGATCCGCTTCCCGCCGGCAAACTTGACGCGCGCGCCCTTCGAGCTCGGGTGAAGCCCTTCGGCCGCGAGCATCACGCCGGCCTTCACCAGCTCTTCGTTGTACTTCATCATGGCGGAAAGGATCTTCTCGTCCGGTAAGACGCCCGCCTCTGAGTTCTTGTCCGCCTTGACCAGCACCATGAATCGCATCGTCATATCTCCTTGTGGATTTGGGTTCGGAGCCGGGCTTCCGGATAATCTCGACCGGCTGACCCAAGCTCTACTGACACGTCGAATGAGGGGCAGCGAGATCGACAGGTTCAGTATTTTTTTGCGGGATTAGCTATCAATCGCTCGAGGTATATCGGTAGCCGTCACGATGGGCCCCTAACCGCCGGCGATGGCCCCCACGACCAGAAAAGGCTCGGCCCCCGTCGCGACCGCGTCGGGCAGCGGAGCGTCCGGCAGCTCATGGGACAGGTCCTGCTCGCAGGCGAAAAACCTTATGAACGGTCGGCGCTGTTGCGTAACCTGGTCGCGGATCGTCCCGCGAAGCATCGGATAGCAG
>QHZM01000520.1 GCA_003224665.1 Acidobacteriota bacterium | reverse complement strand
GTCGAGGTCGTCCAGGCCCTCTTCGTCCACCCCTTCGAGCTTCAAAGCCTCACGCGCGATTTCCCCGTGAATATCGCCCTTCGCTTTCACCTCGGCGTAGTCCCGGACGCGCCGCAGCAAACGGTTCGCGATGCGCGGAGTTCCGCGGGCGCGGCGGGCAATTTCGGCGGCCCCGGCTTCGTCAGTGTTCGCTCCCAGGATGCGCGCGGACCGGAGGACGATTTGGCGGAGCTCTTCGGCGGCGTAAAACTCCAGGTGGAAGAACAACCCGAAGCGGTTTCGTAACGGCGCCGAAAGGCTGCCTGCGCGCGTGGTGGCGCCGACCAGCGTGAACTTCTTGAGCGGGACGTTGATGGTCTTTGCGAACATCCCCTTGTCCACGACGAAGTCCACTCGGAAGTCTTCCATCGCCGGGTAAAGGAATTCCTCGATGTTAGGCGGAAGGCGGTGGATCTCGTCGATAAACAGGATGTCGCCTTCACCGAGGTTGGTGAGGATTCCCATCAAGTCGCCGGTTCGTTCGAGCGCCGGCCCGGACGTGGTGGTGATTTTTGAGCCCATCGCATTGGCGATGATGTAGGCGAGGGTGGTCTTGCCGAGGCCCGGCGGGCCGTAAAAAAGCGTATGCTCGATCGGCTCGCCCCTGCCGCGCGCCGCCTGGATCGCAATAGAAAGTTTTTCAACCACTTTTTTCTGCCCGACGTACTCCTCAAGCGTGGGCGGACGCAGGGTTGTGTTGAAATTTTCCTCTTCTTTCGAGATCAGGTCGGGTGATACGAGGCGGACTCTCGGCATAGCGATAGCACCGCGCGGGCTCGAGCGCAGGGACTCGGGGCTTTCAGGCACCCGGCTTTTCCCGCCCCACACGCCCGAAGTTTTTCGGTTCCTAGCTGCCTTTGAACTGCTGCTGTTCAAAGACCTTGCGCAAAAAATCTTCTGTCGTCTTCAGGTTCTTGTGCCTCGAGAAAATTTCCGAAACAATCCGTTCACCTTCGGCGCGGGAAAACTCGAGCTGCTGGAGGACTTCAAGCGCTTCGGTTTTGAGTTCCGAGAGAGATTCCTGCTCGACCGAGAGCGGCTGGTCCGTCCGGGCGAGGGCGAACTTGGCCATCTTGCCGCGCAGCTCGGTGATGATCCGCTCCGCGGTCTTCGCGCTCAAAGAACTCGCGATCGAGCGGGTCGAGGAACCCTACGAGTTTCGGCGTCAGGTGGCCGCCACCGACCGCGCCGTCGATATAGTAAATCGTGTAGAGGGTCAGGGGATTCTTGCGTTCGCTGTCGGGCGACGAGCGCAGGCGCGAGGCGACGCCGGAAGGCACCAGGACTTCATAGCACAGGGAATTCACCCGCATCAGCAGCGAGTGCCGCCGGATGCGGTCGTAGAGGACTTCGCCGGTGATTTCGGAGATCAGGGGTCAGCTCCCTCCCCTCGCCTGGCGAAAGGGTTGACGTTTGCGCCTCGAGAAATTCCAATGCTGCGTGTCCGGGCTTTCGGCCGTGAGCGCGCGCTTCCGCTAAATGCCGGAGGAGTTCGGACGAAACCCGTTTCCGGGGCCTCGCAGGGAATTCACATAGCACAGGGCTGCCGCCAGGGCATCCGCCACATCGGCGGGATGCGGCTGGCGCGCGAGCGCGAAGTAATGTTGGACGGCGCGCTGGACCTGCGTCTTTGAGGCGTTTCCGTTGCCGGTCACGGACTGCTTGATCCGCTTGGCGGAAATATTCACTACCCGAACGCGCGACAGGCGGGCCGCAAGGCAGATCACTCCTCGCGCGTGCCCCATCAGTATCGAGGTCCTCGGAAAGGCCGGGTGGCTGTACACTTCCTCCAGGCACATCGCCTGCGGCCGGAACTCCTCCATAACTTCCCGAAGGCCTTCGAAGAGTGATTGCAGCCGCGCTGGAAGGTTGTCCCCGCGGGCCCGGCTCGAACGAACGACCCCGGCCTCGAGCAGTCTCACGCCCCGCGCGCCACACTCCACCACTCCATAGCCTGTGATGTTGAGACCTGGATCGACGCCGATGATGCGGCTTGGGACTTTCGGCGAGGCTGCCATCCGAGGAAATTGTAGCGGCAAAACTCAAAAACCGAAAGCAAACATTTGGCCGTGGACAAATTCCGGGGCGACGGCGCACCCCGAAATTCGACTGGCTCGGAGGAAGCGGCCCAATCCCCTCTCTCGAGGCATGAGGAGGTTTCTCGAAGAGAAGGGGATTGGGCCGCACGAATTGAATTCCGGCGAGTGCCGCGTGAGGATTCAGCTAATCGGAGTCGCCGGAATCCATCGGTTCGCCGGTTGACGGGTCGAGGAACAGCTTTTTGGCGCGCGGGCCCTCCCTGAACGAGAACAAGTTCAGCAGCGGGCCGGCCTTCTCGTCAAACGAGCTGTCGCCGATCCGATCCAGAGCCCAGTTATCTTCGATGAATCGAAGCACCGAAGTCTGGTCGGTCACCTGGTGGTCTACAAAGTTGACCTTGGCCCAGGGCGAGACGAGCAGCAAGGGCTGGCGTGGGCCGTAACCGCAGCGCCCTTGATAACCTCCCGCCGGCGGCTCGGTGCCGCACGTGCCGACCCCCGTGAGAGCGTCGGCGGTTGACTGCGACTGGTTGATGATCGGCGGCATGACGTGATCGTACCAGCCGTCCGAGTCGTCGTAGAGGATGAAAACCGCCGTGTTGGGCCACTCGGGGAGAGCCTGCAGCCCGTTGAGGGTGTTCGCCAGAAAGGTCTGCTCGTCAAGCGGGTCCGAATTTTCCGAGTGGGCGTCCTGGTACGCCGGCGCCTTCAGGAAAGTCACGGCGGGCATGTTTCCCGATCTCGCCGCGTTCCAGAAGTCGCTTAAATCATATTGGTGATTGGCCTGATCGGTGTGGCCGATCATCGCCACTGCGGTGGGCGGCAGGTGGTGGGGGTTGGCGGTTGAAGTGTAGTACTGGAACGGTTCGTGGTGTGGCAGGTAATCGAACGAAGTAAAGCCCGCAACCGTCGTGTGCTGAGACCCGCAAACGGCCGTGCCGTCTG
>QHZM01000165.1 GCA_003224665.1 Acidobacteriota bacterium | reverse complement strand
GAAGAAAATTGAACCGCGAGCGGACCAGCGCGCGTGCCTGCCCTGAGAGGAGATTTGGGTCCAGTGCTCGCGGGCTCCTGAAGGAATCGCGGCCTTCGTCAGACACCTGTCGCAAAGGTCGTCCCAATTGTCGAGGGAGGCTCATGCCGCGGCTGCCGCAAGATGCCCTGGACACGCTTGCGGAGAGAAGCGCGAGCGGCGGAATAGATCTGCGAGACCCGTGACTCCCCCACCTTCAACCTCGCGGCAATCTGTTTCATCGTCAACCCGTGCTCAGTGTAAAGCAAAACCACCAATCGCTGGCGCTCGGGGAGTCCGGCTAAAGCCCGCTGCAGGATTTCCCGTTGCTCCGAAAGAAAGCACCGCCGGAAGGGGTCCTCTGAATCTTCTCCATCCGGTGATTCTCCGAAGGCGACTTTCTCATTCCCTGAACGACCCGGGCGTAGCCAGTCAACGCCCAGGGCTGAAATCTCGTGGAGCGTCCGGTACCAACCGTCCAAGCTCAATCCCAATTCGGCTGCTATTTCGGAGTCACCGGGGGGACGCCCGAACCTGGCTTCGAGCTCGCGACAAACCACCTCCACCTTCTTCTTTTTTTGACGCAAGTCGCGTGAAGCGTCATCGAGTGTCCGCAAGCTGTCGAGCATCGCCCCACGGATGCGATGTCGCGCGTAGGTGGTGATCTTCACGCGTTTCCGCACGTCGAATTTTCGCACGGCATCGAGAAGACCCACAGAGCCCGCTCCCACAAGGTCGTCAACCTCAATGTGGGTCGGCAGGACCTTGCGGAACCTCGACGCCATTTGCTTGACCAGTGGAAGCAAGCCCGAGATCAGCCGGTCCAGGTCGTCGTCCGGCATGTCCAACAACTCGGGGTGCGACTCGCCTGGGTCGGCCGCCTTCAAGCGGAGCGAGTTGCCCTCATCCTTCCTGACTTGCTGCTGCGACCCTCGACGCCCAAGCGCCGGACGTTCGGTCGAAAGATCGTTTGTCAGTTCGGTCTGGAGCGTCATCGAAAGCGAAACTCCATCGCGGGACGCGGAACGCGCGCAGACACGGAACTCTCTTCCGCGCCTAGCGGCTCTGAAAGCCTCCCGCGTACCCGCAGCGGCCGCGGCTCCTCGTCTGCCCGCCGGCCCAAGCGGTCCCAATGCACGAGGCGTACCACCGGCGTTCGAGCCAACTCGAAAGAAATATCCCGTGGATTGAAGAGTGCGAGCCGGGCACTCGACTTGGCAGGTGAATCTTTCCCGCTTCGAAACTGACGCGCGAA
The DNA here is from genome assembly GCA_003224665.1 of Acidobacteriota bacterium. Classification (GTDB taxonomy): domain Bacteria; phylum Acidobacteriota; class Terriglobia; order UBA7540; family UBA7540; genus QHZM01. Next base: position 12,282 of record QHZM01000165.1, on the reverse strand, counting down.
CGTGCGCCCTTTCGCGCAATGGGGGTCTGGTAACTACCGCAGCGGAATCGGGTTATCACTCCCGACGCGGAGTTTAGGCTCAGGCTTTCTTGGTCCAGAGGCCGGTGGATTCCCAGCTCTTAATCGTCTCTGACTCGTCGGGTAAGAGAGCAACCGCCCCAAGTTGAATCCTCATGCAGGCAGCGAAGATGAACCGAGGCAATCCGTGAAGTTCCAAAACGGGAAAGGTCCTGGCGCGGGCCCTAACGGGCGGGGAAATCTTTCGGGCCTTATTCCCCGCTCGGTCATCGCTGGCACCTGAACATCGGAGCTTTCGAAATGGCGGTTGCGGCCTGAATTCGGTGCCCGCGCATCCGCGCGCGTGACCTCTAAGCTCGCGAATCCCAATTTGGAAGGAGGGTTCCATTTTGGGAATTCTCCCACGACCCATTGAAGGTAAGAATAGGGCTGCACGACCTTTCAAGAGTCCTGGCTCGTTTGTAGGACGGACCTGCGCAACTGGCGAATAGTTGGCCTGCGATGCCATCCCTCGTTCTAATGCAACCGCTGAGGCGAAGGGCTTATCGCTGCTGAGTTTTTTGCGCCTTGAACCTCTCCGGCACCCGCGGTAGGATTTGGCAACCGAAGCTCAAATCGTGCAGGCCATGAGTATCGCCCTCGGGGAACCTCCCGGGCAGGGGGAAGCGATGAAAAAGATTCTGGTCGCCGAAGACGATCGGGCCTTGCGCCATGTTGTGCGAAAACTGCTCAAAGATTCGGGATACGGGGTCACGACTGCCGGAGACGGAGACCAGGCGCTCAAACAACTGCGCCAGAAAAAGTTCGACCTCGTGCTGCTCGACATTGGGCTTCCCAAAGTGAGCGGCTTGGAAGTCCTGGCCCAAGTGCGCAATTTCGAGTCGCGCCCCAAGGTCGTAGTCATGACGGCCGACAACACGCCAGAGGCAATGCTGCGCGCGGTCCGCGACCAGGCGTACCAGTATGTAACGAAGCCGTTTCCTCCGAAAACTTTGGTAGGAGTAGTTAAAGACGCCCTGGCGGCAACGGATGAGCCGCCGACCATCGAAGTACTTTCGGCTCGGCCCGACTGGGTGGAGCTCCTCGTGCCTTGTCAGATTGAGGCTGCCGACCGGATCCAAGGCTTCCTGATGTGGCTGAAGACCGATCTCCCGGCCGAGGTGCGCGAGTCCGTCGGGAGGGCATTTCACGAGCTGTTGTTAAACGCTATCGAATGGGGAGGGAAGCTCGACCCGACGCGCAAGGTGCGCATTGCCTATTTGCGCGGGCGCAAGATGCTGCTCTACCGTATCGCCGACCCCGGCCCGGGCTTCACCCTGGAAAGCCTGGACCACGCTGCCGTAAGCTATCCGGCCGAAAAACCCTACGAGCACGTTCGGGTGAGGCAGGAGAAGGGCCTGCGACCCGGAGGATTCGGCCTTCTGATGGTGCAACAGATGGTGGATGAGCTGCTGTACAACGAGGCACGGAACGAAGTGTTATTCGTAAAGTACGTGGAGTAGCGGCGAAGCGCCTCGACTCTCGCCGCATCATGGCGCGGCAACGGCGCTTTCATTTTGGGTTTTTGCGTCCCCCTGCCCTCTGGCCCGAACCTCGAGTTGAGACTCGAGATCCTTCGGCCTGCGATAATGCCACGAGTGTATGTTGAGGCCGGCGGGCTTTCAAGCTTACGTGGCCGTCGGTCAGCATCACCGGCTCAAGCCAGAACAAAATGTCGTCTTACTCGGATTTCAAGCCGGCGCTAAAGAGACTGGGGCCGGCGCCGGGAAAAAACAAATGGCGCTATCCCGCAGAAGATGACCGTGGCAGCGCGGAGGGAGCTCTTCTGCAGCGGGCTGTTGGCTTCACACACGGGGGCGGCGGAAGGCGCGCCAGGGCGCGTGTCCAAGTCGCTGCGAAAGAATTTCTGAGCCATCGACTCGAGGCCCGTTGAGTAAGTCACGGATTGGCTCCGAGCTTCGACAGAATCTCCCGTAGACGCGCCCGCCCGCGGGCTTTCGACTCACACAGCATCCCCAAACAAAGAAGCGCTATCTCCCGCCCGGGAGATAGCGCAAAACCCAAACATGCCAGGCCGGACGCCCTAGAAGCTGAGCCTTGACCGAAATTGGATAACACGGGGCGCTGTAATCGTCCCGTTCCAAGTTCCAAACGTGCCACTGGCAACATCAATGTCGAAAGCCCCGGATCCGAATTCACCCGAGCCGTTAAATATGTGCCAGTTCCAAAGGTTAAAGGCCTCGAATCCGAGCTGCCACCTCAGTCGCTCGGTGATCTTCGTTTCCTTGATCAGAGCCAAGTCCTGGTTATGGTAGGCGAAGCCTCTGAGGTTACTGATCCGCGAGCCTGATCCATAGTAGTTGCCAAATCTGGTGATCGGGTTGCCGCTGTTGTCCAGAACAGGACTTCCATTCGCATCTAGCAATTGGTTTTCAAAGGCCTTGACATCAAATAGAGGTTTGTTCGGGTCAAAGTTACTCTTGCTTTGAGCCCAAGGGTTCTTGCCGGGAAGAATCGCCGGAATGCACCCGGCCCGGAAATATCCCGGCACTGCACAGTTACCACTCCGGAAGAAGAAGGGGATACCGGAGGACCAGCGAATCGTCCCCGTAGCCTCCCACCCGCCGACGACCTTGCCCAGGAGCCGGTTCGAAGAAGCCCAGCGCTTTCCCTGGCCAAAGGGTAGGGAATAGACGAAGGCAATGGAGAGCACTTGCGGCACATCGTCCACTGCCAGCGCTTTGTTTCGTTTGCGCTCGAAGGGTGAGATGACGCCGTGCGCCCCGCTCCAGTCAAGCGCTCCGGCGGGCTGGTCCACCTGGTCAGAGTTAGTGATCAGCTTCGAGAGAGTGTAGGAGGCGAGCAGGAACGTCCCCTGGGAAAACCGCTTTTCGGCTTTGAACTGGAACGAATGGTAAGTTGAATTGCCCGCGTTCTCATTCGAGCCGCGAAGCTGGTCGCAGTACTGCGGGTACGGGAGCAGGGCTTGGCCCACTGTTGCACTACACCCCGCGTCGTTCATCTGCGCCACCCACCCCGTATAGGGTGATAGCACCCCGTCCACAACCGTGGTGTCATCGGGGACGATGTCATTGAGGTGGGAATCCGGCCCCCGCGTCGTCGGGTTCGTGAACGCATATACCGGGAGCAGGCTGGGGTTGAGAGCGTTTAGAGGTACAGCACTCGATGGCAGGCGCGTGCCCTTGTTCCCGACATACGCCGTGCTGATATAGAAGTTGTTGGTGAACTGGTGCTCGACCGTCAGGTTCCATTGCTGCGCATTGGAAAGACGGTTGGCGTCGAAAGGCCGGTAATTTAGGCCTGACCCGTTCTGTGCTCCCGCGTCGATGATCGGAGGGATCACGGGGGTGTACGCAGCATTGAATGGGGCCTGGTACGGCGCCAGGAAGCCAGCAGGGTCGAACAGGGAGAAGGAGGGAGTGAACCCATTGAGGCTCCCCCGTGAATCGGTCTTTGAGAAACCGTCGGTCGAGATTCCCCCGCCCCATCCGGGATAGAAGGCCTGAGTGTAGAAGATCCCGTATCCGCTGCGGACCACCGTCCTGTTGTTCAGCGAATAGGCGAATCCGAGGCGCGGGGAGAACCCTCTATTCCAGTGACGCTCCGGGTATCGCCGCCCGAAGCTGGCGGCACCCCAGCGGGTCCCCCCGAAGGCCAACCGCCCCAGCCGGTTACCCGCGGCCGGGTTGGGGCTTAGCGGGTCAAAGAACGAGAACTGGTCGTACTTTTCCCACGAAGGTGTGAAGTTGTCATACCGGACACCATAACTGAGGGTCAGCTTCGGCGTCAGTTTAAAAGTGTCACCCACATGCCAGATGTAAGCCCTGGCGCGTGGGTACCAGGAACCGATGGCATGGTAGGTCACGCTGGCATTGTCCACAGCTCCCAATAAGAAGCTGGCGAATCCATTCCCGCTCTGAACGCCCTTGACCGCTGTCGAAGCGTCCGTGAAATTGAACGTTCCAGACCCGTTCGAGGCATCGCGGTTGTTTTCGCCAAGCGATCGGAACTCACCGCCGAACTTCAGAGTGTGCTTGCCCTTTACCCAGGTCAGCAGGTCGTTGATGATCTTCGAGGGGCGCTCCGTTCGCTGCGTAAGGTTGCTGCCCGTACTGCTGCCCCAGTTCTGGTATTCAGAGAAATTAATCTGAGGAGGGTAGGCGTGTGTGCTTACCCCAGGAATCTGCGGCAGCTTGTCGCCAAACGGCGTGTCAATCGCGCCGTACCCTTCGTTTCGGTCCAGATAGCCCAACCGCATGCTGTTGATCAGCACGGGACTGAAAGTATGGTCCCAGCCGCCGCGATTGACGAACGCGTACTGCGGTTGGGTAAAGTTTTCAGGCGCCAGTTGAAGCGGCAGGACCGAATTGTAAAGGGGCGCAGCCCCCTGGTAGCGAATTGAGACGAAGAATGTGTCCCTATCCCTCCAGTTCATGTCCCCCTTGATGAGCCAGTCGTTCGTGTGGCCCAGCAGAACGTCAGGTATCGCCCGGGGAACCTGGTAATTGTTCTTGATTCCTGGGCGGTTCGGCTCTGGCAGGAACGGAAGCCACTGATTGGCTAAGGGTTGCATGCTCTGCCAGAGCGGGCTGGTGTTAGGGCCTGAAGTGCAAATCACATTGGGCGTGACCCCGTTGCACCCCATAAACTGTTGCCGGCTGACCAGATTTCCGCTGGTGTCATACACGCTGGTGTTGGGGTCATAGATGGGAATCAAATTCCCGTTCGAATCAACCCAATCACTAAAGTCGCCGTTGCGTTCCTGCGTCGTCGGCAACGTAATCACCGGGCGTGTGGAGCCCCCCGCGATTCGATATCCCTCAAAATTCACGAAAAAGTAAGTCTTGCGTCTGCCGCCCCACAGTAGCGGGAGCTTCGCAGGGCCGCCGACAGACGCGCCGAAGTCGTTCTGCAAGTTCTTCCCCCGATCGCCCGAACCCCATTCCCGCGCATTTAGGACGGTGTTGCGGTGGTACCAGTACGCCGTGGCATGGTACTCGTTGGTGCCCGATCGGGTGTTGGCGATGATCTGCGATGAAGTCGTCGAACCGTACTGGGGCTCGTAGTTGGCGGTCAACAGCTTGATTTCGCTCACCATGTCGGGCGAATAGGCAAAGTCCTGGAAGATTGAAATCATCCCCGTCTGGCTCATCAGCCCTTGTTGCATGCTGACGCCATCCACGATCGCCTCGTCGCCCGATTGCAGGCCGCCGTTGATGCGGGAATCGAAGGGGTTAGCGGTGCCACCAGTGCTCACACCGGGCATCAGAATCGCGAAACTCGCCGCAGAGCGTGGCCGCTCGGAAACGATGAGGGGGAGCTCCTGAATCGTATCCGGCGTGATGCCTTCCTGGCGCGTGGGCGATTCCGTGCTGAGCAAAGTGGCGTTCGCCGAAACTTCGACGGTTTGAATGGCCGTGCCCAGGTCGAGTTTGATGTCCACCCGAGCCACGGTGTTAATGTAAACCGTGATGCCTTTTTGGACATAGTCCCGAAAACCGTGGGCGGAGGCCTTCAGCTCATAACCGCCTGATGGGAGGTTGAGGAAGGAGTATAGTCCGTCCGGTCCGGTCGAAAATTTGGACACAGACCCGGTGGCGATCGACGTCAGCGTGACTTCGGCATTGGGGATGGCGGCGCCGCTTGGGTCCATCACCATTCCGGTGATGGTGGCGTTGGTAGCTTGTCCCCAGGCGTAGAATCTGACTCACACGGCGACGCAGCACGCGCCCCGCTTCGAGCGACACACTGCGCTCGCGAAAAACTGGAAAAGCTAAGTCCTTCCACCCAACGCGACGCTTGATACGCGCATGGTTATCACTTGGCCCTCACTTTGTCAAGCTGTTCCGCCTGGCTGTTCCGCCTGGCATCCCGTTTGGAACCTAGACTCGTGATTTGGCCTGGCAGATGGGCTGGGCGAGATTTAACCCCCGGCGACCAGAGCCGGCCCGCCAATCTTACTCAGTGCTTCGCTTCCTGCGGTTGTTCCTTTTTGAGTTGCTGAAACGTGCTCCACGCCCGCTCGGCTTCTTGCCTGTCCCCTATCCTTTGGTAGATTTTCCCGAGCGCGTAATAAGGCTCGGCGTAGGCCGGGTTAAGTGCCGCAGCTTGCCGGAGCTCCTGGATTGCCTCGGCATCTTTCTTTTGCTTTTCCAGTAGCAGTCCCATCTGGTAGTGAGCGCGGGGTAACTTAGGGTCGGACTGGAGGGCTTCCTTTAAATTGAGCTCAGCCTCTTCCAATCGGCCCACCTTGATGAGCAGCGAGCCGAAATTTAGGGCGGGCCAGGGAGAGCCAGGCTGGCTCTCGCGGTTCAAGCGGACGGCTTGCCGATAAGCCTCAACCGCGTCATCAAATTTGCCCAAAGCCTCATAGGAAAGGCCCAGGTTGTCGTAGGCTTTCACAAAACGGGAGTTGAGGGAGATAGCCTTCCGGGCGTTCGCCACAGCCGCAGTGAACTGCATCGCATCATAGTCCAGGCGAGAAAGCCAGTAGGGGTAGCGCGCATTGCGGGGGTCGTTGCGGCCAAGCTTTTCGAGTTCCGGGCGTGCCCAGTCTCGATGGTTCAGCGTGATGTAGGCCATCGCGAGAGTGAAGCGGCTTTGATCATCGAGAGGGGCCAGCGCTTCCGCCTTCTTCATCGCAACCGCCGTGTTCAGGTACTTGCCGTCGAGAAAAAAGATGCCTCCTAAAAGCGTCAGTAACTGCGGCGATTTTGGATTTTGGTTGATCTCGTCCACCAGGAGCGTCTCCGCGCGAGTGTAGTCCCTGGCCCCCAGCGCCTCTCGGAGGCTCGCTCGCAGCGAGGGACCCATCGGCACGCTCTCGAGCACACTCGGACTCGGGCTCTCTTTGATCGCGTCTTCGAGTCTCCCTTCCTGGCTCGGCGTTGAAAGTTGCAAAAAGAACAGGAAGAGCGCGAGTGAAACCGAAACCCTTTCGAGGGCTCTCGCCATAAAGGATTCAATTGCGACGGCGGGCGCGCGCGGGTCTTTCAGCGCGCCGTCAACAGGGGAGCACGTTACCTCTCGTTCGGGTTCAGTTTGCGCTTGAGCGTGAGGGCCGTCAGGCTTTCCGGAACGATCCTCAGTTCCTCGTCCACTTCTCTGCGGGCGCTCTCGATGTCTCCCTGTTCGATGTAAATCTGCGCCAGCGTCAGGTGGATTCCCGGGAGCCCGGGGTCTGCCTGCAAAGCGCGCTGAAACGCCCGGACCGCCATGAGGGTCCGGCCCGTGGCCTGATAATTTTCGGCGAGGGCCTGGTAGGCGCGTGCAGACGTGGGATCGGTCCTCACGATTTCCTGGAAGCACCACGCGGCGAGCTTCAGGTAGGCGCTCCCGAGCTGGTAGGCGTACTCTGGCTCCTGGGGCGCCAGCTCACGCAGCACGTGATATTGTTCGACTACGCCGGGCAAGTTGCCGGCCCGTCAGCACGCGGGGCGCCGCATAATCAGGCTTCAAGCGAATGGCCTCCCGGAACTGGACGAGCGCTCGGTGGTGGTCTCCCCGCAGCTGATAAACAATCCCCAGGTTGTTGTAAACGAATGCGGCCTCTCCACCGCGGCGAAGGACCTGAAGGAAGTCTTTTTCTGCCAAGTCCAGGTTCCCGGCCTTCTCCGCCTGGACGCCTTCCAAAAACAATTCCTGAAGCGTGGCTGGCAATTCTTGCGCGGCGGTTATTCCAGCGATCGCGCGCGTGGATAGCAAGAGTGTCAGCGGTGCGAGCGCAAGCAGTCCTGGCCCGTTCCGTCGCTTCGGCCGATTCGGAGTTTTGCCTGATATTTCCATCAATCTATTGAGGATTACAGATTTTAGTGACAGCTTCGATTGTAGCGCCGTCTGCCGCCACCCCTCAGTCCCCTCCTCATTGAGGAGGGGAGTCAGGGGTGGTTGCCCGCTCCCCGCCCTGTGGGGCAGCGGCGCCGAGCGGCACTACAGAATAATGTTTGTCACCATCATTGGCAGCTCTCAGGTGGCCTCACTCGCGCGGGTTCGCCCCGGGGTCTCGATCCTCAGGAGACGCGCGGGGGATCAGGTCGTCTGAGGCGAGCGCACCTCGGCGTGACTTAATCTCTCGCTGAGTAAGCTCGTCAGCTTTCTTCAAAGCCTCTCCGGCTTCCCGCGCCTGTCCCAACTTTTGATAAGCCCGGGCTAAAAGCGTGTACGCCTGCCTCATGTTGGGTTCAAGACGGGCGGCCACTTTCAGCTCTTCCGCCGCCGCATCCGACTGACCGGCGCGGAGCAATGCATCGCCGAGGGCAAGCCGCGCAGCAGCCGAAGCCGGGTCGATCTTCACCGCTCGACGCAGGTGTTCAATAGCCTTTTCGGGCTGCTGGCGATAAAGGTAGGATGCACCCAGGCCGTAAGCGCTATCGTAGTCCCGCGGCCCGATTTCTGCTGCGCGCGAATAATGCGAGATGGCTTCGTCGAAGCGAAACTGCGACCGTTCGAGGTCGCCCAGGGCGTCGAGGACTTCCCCTGAACGGGGGTTTGCCTCGAGGGCCTTCTGAAATTCCTTGCGCGCCTTACTCTTATTTTCCTGGCTCAGATAGGACTCCGCAAGGAGCTGGTGGACTCTCGAGGACTCGGGGGCAAGCGAGTACAACTGCTGGTACTGAATCTGGGAAAGAACCAGGCTCAACCGCCCCAGGTAATAAAGCGCGTCAACATTTTTCGGGTCCATCCTGAGCGCAGATAGGAGCTCCCGGTAGGCTGATGGGTATTTGCCCTCGGCGATCTCGGCGCGTGCCAGGAGGAGGTGGGCGGCGGCCACCTTCGGATGGGCCTTCATGTAGCTCTGGGCCAGGGAAACCGCCCGCTGATAATCGCCTCGGTAGAGCGCCCGCGTGCCGTCGGCGAGTTCCGCAGGCTGCTCTCCTCGCAACGAAAGAGAGAACGTTGCGAACATCACGAGGCCGAGCGCGAAAATCTTTCCGCCCCTTCCGCCTTCTTTGAAGTCGCCGGCGATCATTTCCCTGATAAACCTCAGCCCGGCTCCCCGGGCCCGCCTGCCAGAAGTCTGGCTTTCGGGCATTGGCCGGTCAACACGGCGCGATGACGAAGCCTCGAAAGGCGCTCAAACTTCCCGTCAAGGGCTTACCTCGATCGTACGCAAAAACTCCCGTGCCATTTCGGCGCGTTTTCCCTTGACCTCTTCGAACCGCCGGGCCTGCGCGTCCGCGCGTGGGTCCTTCGTCCGCTGATAGAGGACCATAAGGTTCAAATTGCCGGTGTAATTTTCCGGGTCAATCTCGATGCAGTGGTGAAGGGCGTCCGCGGCCTGCGGGTATTCCTTTTTCTTGATCCGCAAAATCCCGAGCTCGGCATAGGCGTTGGCATATTGGGAATTCAACTCGAGAGCCCGCTCGAGTTCGCGCTCAGCCTCTTCGAGATTGCCCTCCTGGTTCGCGATTCGGCCCAGGAAATAGTGTGCGCCCGGCGCGGTAGGACGGTATGCGGCCACGCTTTCCAAGACCTTTCGGGCCGAATTGTAGTCACGGCTATAGAAGTAGGCAGCCCCAAGCGATAACTTGCCGCGTGGGTCGTCCGGCTTGAACACACAATACTTTTGGAAATAGGGGATAGCCTCGCGCGGGTTGTCGCGCTGAACGGCGAGAGCGCCGAAGGCGTAGTTGTAGTTCGGATTATCCGGCTCTAGGGTTACCGCCTTCTTGAAGGAATTATAGGCCTCGAGGACCAGTTTCTCCTCGACGCAGACGAGTCCAAAGAAGTAATGGATGGAGGCATTCTGAGGCTCGAGGTCCCGCGCGTGAGCCAGGTACCCTAAAGCCCCTTTGTACTCGCGTTGCTGGTTCGCAACGCGGGCCAGCTCCATGAGGACTGGAACGGACGCGGGCTGCGCCTGGGCTGCCCTCTCAAGGGTGTCACGCGCTTGTGACAATTTCCCCTGACGTTCGTAGAGCACGCCAAGCCGGAACAGGCCGTCCGCGGACGCCACTTGCCGGGCCACGAGCCCTTCGAGGAGCCGCACCTGGAAGTCGTCGCGACGACCGGTTTCGAGGTCCGGCAGGATCGAAAGGACATCCGCTTCGCTCAGACCGCCGCTGGCTAGCAATTCACCCGCAACCGCCTCCGCCTGCGACTGCTCGCCGAGCCGCACAAGGTCGGCGCAACGGACGGCCAGAGCCTGCGGCCGTTTCTGGTCGGTCGCCTCCAACCGGGAAAGTTGTTCGAGCGACGCGCGGAACTCTCCTAACTTTTCGAGCAATAGCGCAGCCTGATAATTCGCCTCTCGATTCGCCGGGTCAAACCGCAACAGCTTCCGATACGTGTCAAGACCCTTCCGGAGAGCCTGGGGATCTTTCGCGGTGTTCTCAAGATAGAGCCGTCCCAGGTTCAAATACGCGCCCGTGTAGTGCCAGTCCTCTTCGATGGCCCTTCTGAAACTCGATTCCGCCGGGCGGTACCTTCCCTGCTGCGCTTCGACCACGCCGAGGAGGTTATAAAAGCCGGTCTCGTGCGGAAAACTCTTCACGCCGCGTATCAACCGGGTCCTGGCTTCAGCCAGCTTGCCTTGTTCAATCAGCCGCTGAATCTGCGAGAGAAGCTCGGATGGAGAAGTCGAGCCCGCAGCGGCGTGCTGGCAAAAGACCAGCATGCAAAGACACGCCAGGACAACGATGCTCAAGCTGTGGTGCCGGTTCATCGCTGCGGTCGCTGTAGTTTACACCTCCAATATACCTTGCGATCTGCTTCAACTATAGGAGGAAAAAGCGAATGAGGTCGGTAAGCCCGAAAATTGAGTGACACTGGCGGTCAGCTCGCCGACGCACGAGCACTGAGGATTTCAGATCCGCAAATGGAGGGGGTCACGCAGAGTCGCTGACGCTAAGGCGACTTTTCATTCCCATCCGTTTTGAGCGCCGGCTGTCAGCCCGAATTTGTTGGTGCGAGGGGGATTTCGCAACCTAGCTAGATGAGTGTCGAAGTCTTACCAGGGAGGGATGTTGCTCTCACCAGAACCGCTCCCCGATTCGCCGTCGGCTCGGCGGAACAGGGAGAAGCAAAACACTGATCACTGACAGGGAATAAAAACGCCCATCACTTCAGGAACCTGTAAAGCAAGGAGCACGCGATGGCTTCCGCCTTTCCTGTGCATTCTGCGGCGGGCTTGCTTTGAGGTATACTCCCGCCATGCCGCACATTGATAAGCACCCGCCGGGTGACTTTTGCTGGATCGAGCTTGCGACCACGGACCAGAAGGCTGCGAAGAGCTTCTACGGCTCTTTGTTCGGCTGGTCCATCAACGACTTCCCCATGGGCCCGAATGATTTCTACTCCATGTTTCTGGTCGATGGCCGCGACGCCGCTGCGGCCTATACCCTCAGGCCCGAGCAGCGATCGCAGGACGTGCCGTCGCATTGGATGATCTACATCGCAGTCGAGAGCGCCGACGCCAGCGCCGGCCGGGCCGCCCAGCTGGGAGCGAAAGTGCTCGCCCCGCCTTTCGACGTTTTCGACGTGGGACGCATGGCCGTCGTGCAGGATCCTACAGGATCGGTTTTTTCAATGTGGGAACCCAATAAGCATAAAGGTACGGGGATTGCCGGAGTCAGCGGGACATTCTGCTGGGCAGATTTGAGCACGCCCGACCCTGCGACGGCCAGCCGATTCTTTTCGGACCTCTTTGGTTGGAAGATTGTCCCTGGCGAGAACGATCCCTCCGGTTATCTCCACATCAAGAACGGAGAGAAATTCATCGGCGGGATTCCGCCGGCGACTCACCGCGATCCTAGTATTCCCCCGCACTGGCTGGCGTATTTCGCCGTCCCTGACTGCGACACCGCCACGGCGAAAGCCAAGCAGCTCGGTGCCGCCGTCCGTTACGGTCCGATCAGCATGGAGAAGGTGGGCCGTTGGGCCGTGGTCGCGGACCCGCAGGGAGCCACGTTCGCGATCTTCCAGGCCTTCCCCCACGCTTGACGCCTTCACGCCGATTGTGAGGATGCCGGAATTGCCGCTAGACCGTGATGATCCCCTGGCGAATCCCCAGCGTGACAGCCTCCGTTCGAGTGGAAGCATCCAGCTTAGTGAATATCGAGCTGATGTGAAACTTGACGGTATGTTCTGAAATGCCCAGGCGGTCCGCGACCATCTTGTTGCCCAAGCCCTCGCCCAGCATACGCAGTACCTCGATTTCTCCCGGGGTGAGCACCTGGTTCGGCAAAGGATCCCGTACTCGGAGCGCAGAAGCGACGGCCGGCATCAGTGTTTCGAGGACATCCG
>QHZM01000164.1 GCA_003224665.1 Acidobacteriota bacterium | reverse complement strand
TACGGTCTGCGCCAGTTGCGACGCAATCCGGGCTTTACCGCGGTCGCGGTACTCACGCTAGCGCTGGGCATTGGAGCGAATACGGCTATCTTCAGCGTGGTAAACGCAGTCGTGCTGCGGCCGCTTCCTTATCCTCAAGGCGACCGGCTGGTGTGGATCTCCGAGGTGATTCCCGCGCTCAATGCGGAACTCGCCGTCTCGGGGGACTACTTCGATTGGCGCGACCAGAACAAGACCCTGGAGCGGGTGACGGCCTACGACCCGGCGGTCAGTTTCGACCTCACCGGCCGCGGCACACCAGCTCGCATCCACGCCGCGGGGGTGAGTGCGAACTTTTTCCAAACCCTCGGCGTCGATCCCCAGCTTGGCCGAAGCTTCACCCACGAGGAAGACCAGCCCAACGGCCCCAATACCGTGGTCCTGATGCAGGCTTTCTGGCAGCAATACTTCGGCTCCGATCCTCAGGTCCTCGGCAAGACCGTCACACTCAACAGTGCGCCGTACACCGTGGTGGGCGTGATGCCGGCAAGCTTCCCTTTCCCGGGAGATGCCGAGATTCAGATGCTAGTCCCTCTTCAATTGAATGAGATCGGCGAGCGAATGCGTGAGGGGGCTGCGGCGCCCAGGTTGCTGCGCATCGTTGGTCTGATCAAGCCGGACGTCACCATTGCACGCGCCCAGGCTGATCTTGATGCCATCCGGAAGCGTGGCGAAGCTTCCCAGATGAATAATGATGGGCCGGGCCCTGCCTCGGGATCTGGGCCGGGCCCCGCGCCGGGTGGTGGATCGCGTCAAGTGATGCGCCCGAATGGTCCCTCGGACACCCAGCTTAAAGTGGTCACTCTGGAAGAACATTTGGCGGGAAACCTGCCCTCCACCATGCTCACTTTGCTTGGGGCAGTCTGTCTGGTCCTTCTTATCGCTTGCGCGAATGTGGCCAATCTAATGCTCACGCGCGCTTCCGCACGTACACGAGAAGTTGCGTTGCGGGCGGTGTTGGGCGCAGGGCGCTGGCGGCTGGTGCGCCAACTGCTCTCGGAGAGCTTAATCCTGGCGCTGGCAGGCGGCGTAGCCGGATTGCTGCTCGCAGCCTGGGGCGTCAAACTGATGACGGGTTTCATTCCGGCAAGTGTGGGGGGTGAAATTCTGAATGTCTCTCCGGTCAGGCTGGATTCTGATGTCCTGCTCTTTACATTGGGGATAACCGTCATCACCGGCATTCTGTTTGGGCTAGCCCCGGCCATCGCGGCTACGCAACTGAATCTTTCGGAGAAGCTGAAGGAAGGAACCCCCGGCACCGGCGCGCGCAGAGGATCGCTCCGCGGAGCGTTGGCGGTGTCGGAAATTTCTCTCGCATTGGTCCTGCTGATCGGCGCCGGGTTGCTGATCAAGAGTTTTTATCGCGTCCTCTCGGTCGATCCCGGATTCACCACCGATCACATCCTCACCATGAACCTCAGCCTGACGGATTCGCGATACCCCCAGGCAAACCAAAAACGCGCTTTTTATTTGGACGTGCTGCGGCGGGTGGAATCTTTGCCGGGAGTGCGGTCGGCGGGGTTCATCGACTCCCTCCCCTTGAGGCCTTATATGGACAAATTATTTATCATGGAACGTCTAGCAACTGAATCGGGCGCCGTCTCAGATAAGGGCATGGTGATGTCGCGCCTGACCGTGAGCCCGGGCTACTTCTCCACCCTCGGCATCCGTGTGTTAAAGGGCCGCACTTTCACCGATGCGGATGACGAGCAGGCGCCAGAAGTCGTCGTAATCAATGAAGCCCTGGCCCGCCACATGTGGCCTGGCGAAAACCCGTTGGGAAAGGAACTTCCATTGTTACGCGACAAGCTCACCGTGGTCGGAGTGGTGGCTGATACCCGTCACGAGGGCCTGAGCGCCGACATAGAATCTGAAATCTACGTCCCTCTCCTCCAGCAAGAGAGGAGGATTCCTGGCATGCAGCTTGCGGTTCGGACCGCCGCCGATCCCGTCGGAATGGTTTCCGCCGTGCGCACCCAGATCGCGGCGGTTGATCCCGAGGAACCGATTTACAACGTGACCACTCTCGAGCAATCCCTCTCAGACTCGGTGTCTCCGCGGCGCTTCAATGTGCTGATGCTCGGGATATTTGCCGGCATCGCGCTTGCCCTGGCCACGGTGGGAATCTACGGAGTGATGGCATTTTCCGTGTCCCAGCGCACCCGCGAAATTGGCATTCGGATGGCCCTCGGCGCCGAACGTGGGGACGTCTTGAAGCTGGTGGTTGGCGAGGGACTAGTGCTCAGTCTAGCCGGCGCAGTAATCGGCTTGGCGGGCGCATTCGCTCTGACGCGTTTCCTCTCGAACCTGCTTTATTCCGTTCGGCCGACCGACCCGGTCACTTTTGCTGGCGTTGCGCTGTTGCTTACAGGGGTGGCGCTGCTGGCCATCTACATCCCCGCCCGCCGGGCGACCAAGGTCGATCCGATGGTGGCGCTGAGGTACGAGTAGAAAACGTGAATGGGCTCAGTCCGCCTCGTCAGAATCGCCGCGGCGAATTTTGGCCGTGTCGCAGGCGGGCTGTTGATAAATTTCTCGACGCGAGGGTCTCAGGAGCTAAAGCCCAAAGATTTTCGCACGACGGCTACGGCACAACTCCCGACAATAATCGTCGGGACAGGTGCCGTCGTACCTCTTCGCCGATCTTCGAGACGGCAACCGCGGTCGGAATGCTGAAACCCTGCGCGACCGAGGTGCCCTGGCGGGCGAAAAGCCGCGGACTTAAAGGACAAGTCCACGCTACCTTGCGGCTGGCTGGACCTTTCCGGTGCGCCGAGGTAGGAGTGATCAGTGGTTAGTTTTAGCGGCGGTGTCGTCACCGCCGACCATCGGTCATAGACCGATGCTGCAACGCCGGTCCGGCCAAAGACCGCGTTACTACGAACGATTGGAGCGGACGATGGGCACATTGATCCAGGACGTACGCTACGCATCGCGGACACTGCGGAAAAACCCCGGCTTTACCGCCGTGGCGGTGCTGACGCTCGCCCTCGGCATTGGCGCGAACACGGCAATTTTCAGCGTCGTGAACGCGGTACTACTCCGCCCGCTACCGTACCGTGACGCCGAGCAACTCGTCATGGTTTGGGAACAATTGCGCAATTTGGGAGTGAATCAATTTGCCGCGCCGTTTGCGGACTACGAAGACTACAAACAGCAGAACCGGTTCTTCAGCGAGATGGCTGCCTTTGAGTACTCGAGTTCTGATTTGAGTGCCAACGGTGAGGCTGATCGTGTCCAAGTCATGCGCGTGACCGCCAGCCTCTTTCCGCTTCTTGGCGCGAGAGCGGCTTTGGGCCGAGCCTTTGCCGCCGGTGAAAACCAACCCGGACGCGCGAACGTTGCCGTGCTGAGTGGCGCGTTCTGGAAGCGCCGCTTCGGAGCCGACCGGGGCGTTATCGGCAAGTCCGTGTCGCTCGACGGCGAGCTTCTGACGGTGGTCGGCGTCATGCCTCAAGAATTCCGTGACCGTCGCCGAGCGTCTTGAGAAACAATATCACTTGTATCGCGGCCCACACGGCGAGGATGCGGGCTATACTGTCGCGGTCATCCCGCTGCGTGAGCAGCTCTTTGGAAACGTGCGCCATGGTCTGCTGGTGATGTTATGCGCGGTCGGCCTCGTCTTGTTGATTGCCTGCGCCAATGTCACCAACTTGATGTTGGCTAAGGTTATGGCGCGCGAGCAGGAGATGGCTGTGCGGCTGGCGCTGGGTGCCGGCCGAGGCCGCCTCGTATTGCAGTTGTTAGTCGAAGGCTCGATGCTGGCTCTGTTGGGCGGCGCCGCTGGACTGCTGATGGCATTCCTGGGCACGAAACTGCTGGCTCACTCGACTCCGCCGGCGGTCTCAGCCATGGCCGGGATCGGGATCGATCATTTCGTCCTCTTGATTACGCTGGTGGTCTCGCTGGCCACCGGGATCGTTTTTGCGCTGCCTCCCGCCCTCGAAGTGTCTAATGTGGATCTCCAGCGATGCCTGAAAGAGGGAAGTCGCATTGCTAGTCCCCGGTCTCGCTTTAGAGACGTGGTTGTGATCGCGGAGATCGCCCTATCTCTCCCACTGGCCGTGAGTGCAGGTCTGCTGATCCGAAGCTTCGAGCGCTTGCTCAGCGTGGATCCCGGCTTCAATCCGGAAAGGTTGGTGACGGCTCGCATTTCTTTGCCCCGATATCGCTACGATCGGGACTACCAGGTGGCCGCCTTCTATCAACACCTTGTGGACCAGATCGAGCGTCTTCCCGGAGTGACTTCTGCAAGCGTGACTTCCTTCCTGCCGCTCACGGCAGGTCGAGGAGGCGATCCATTCAGCATTGAGGGACGGCCATGGCAACCGTTCGCGCCCGGCGGCGCGACGCCCCAAGTGGCCGATTACATCGTGGTTAGCCCCAGCTACTTCCAAACTCTGCAGATCCCCTTGCTCGCTGGACGCGCCTTCACCGAACGTGACGGACCGGCCACTCCCTCGGTGGCCGTCGTTGACCAGATGCTCGCTCGGGCCTTCTGGCCCGGCGAGAATGCGATTGGCAAGAGGATTCTGATGGGCGCCCCACGTCTGGGAGCTCCCTGGCTCACCATCGTCGGAGTGGTGGGAGACGTCAAGATGTCAGGGCTCGACGTGACGCCAGTGCCGCAAATCTATGCATCCGATCTCCAGAGCCCTTCCGCCACAATGAGCCTGCTTGTGCGAACGACTTCAGACCCCATGCTGCTGGAGGCGCAAGCGCGACACCTACTGGCCGACATGGACCCAGACCGGGCCTTATTCGACCTGAAAACAATGGAGCAGGTGCTGGATACATCCACCGCGCCGCGCCGGACTCTGATGCTCGAACTCAGTGTCTTCGCGCTCCTCGCCGTGACCCTTGCGGCAGTTGGGATCTACGGCGTCGCAGCCTATTCCGTCTCCGCGCGCACCCATGAGATCGGAGTCCGCATGGCTTTAGGGGCACGTAGAAGTGACGTGCTTCGACTCGTGGTGGGGCAGGGTTTGCGACTGCTTGCGATCGGGGTTGGGCTCGGCCTACTCGGAGCCTTGGCATTGACCCGTTTCGTCGCCGGCTTGCTTTATGGCGTGCGTCGCACCGACCCGGTAACGCTCGCTGGCGTCTCGCTGCTGCTGGTCGTCGTGGCCCTGCTGGCGAGCTATATTCCCGCTCGCCGCGCGACGAAGGTCGATCCGATGGTGGCGCTGAGATACGAGTAGAAAACTTGAAAGGGCACGGTCCGCCTCGTCAGATTCGCCGCGGCGAACTTTAGCCGTGCCGCAGGTGGGCTGTTGATAAATTTCTCGACGGCTTCAGCCGGTGAGGGCCTCAGGAGCTAAAGCCAAAAGATTTTCGGACGACGGCTCCTGGCCGCTTATCGCACCAGCCTGCCAAGCTGGTTCAGATGAGCGCGGACTTGGTCGGCGTCGGGCGCGCCCGGCGCGATTTCGAGGTAAAGCTGAAACTCCCGGCGCGCGCGTTCCGCATTTCCGGCAGCCTCGAGAGTCACGGCCAGGTTGTAATGCGCGGTCGCAAGGTCAGGCTGCAGGCGGAGGGCTTCTTCATATTCGCGGATGGCACCTTCGAGGTCCTTTTTGCCTTTCAGCGCGCTCGCCAGGCCCAGATGAGCATCGGCTTCCCCCGGCCGGACCCGCAGGTATTCCCTGTAATTCGACACGGCTTCGTCGAAGCTGCCGGTCCGGCGCAGAGTGTCGGCAAGGGCGAGTCGCGCCTCAGCAAGGTCGGGACTTCCGCGGAGCGCCTCGCGGAATTCACTCAGCGCCTCTACGGTCTTCCCGAGCTTGAGTGAGGCGGCGCCGAGCGCGTAGTGGGCTTCCGGAAAGTTCGGCGTCGAGCGCAGAGCTTCCTCGGCCTCCGCCGCCGCGCCGGCCGCGTCACTCGAGCGGAGTAAAGTCTGGGAGAGAATCACACGGGCTTCCGGCCAGTCGGGACGCAATTTCAGAGCCTCGCGAAACGCCGCCGCCGCTCCCTCCCAGTTCTGCAATTCCATCAGCGCGAGCCCAAGGCTCTGCTGCGTCTGGGCGACTCTCGGGTCGAGCGCAATGCTGGCCCGAAAAGCTTCGGCGGCTCCTTGATAGTCGCCCTGCCGGTAGAGCATGTCGCCGAGCTCCCGCCGGGCAGGCGCGTTTTCGGGCGCGATGCGGGCCGCTTCGCGGCACTCGGCGAGCGCGCCTTCGAGGTCGCCGCTTTCGCGCAAGGCGCCGGCCAGGCGCAGTCGAAGGTTTACGTCATCAGGACGCATGCGCAAAGCGTCGCGGTAAGTCGGCACAGCGACGGCGTAGTTCTTCTCGGCGGCCAAAAGGTCCGCCAGCGCCACGAGCGCCTCAGCGTAGTCCGGTCGCAACTCGACGCCTCGTTCAAGCTCCGCTTGCCCCTCCCGCGTCTTTCCCAAAGCCAGGAGCGCGACGGCGAGGCGATAGTGCAGTTCAGGGCTCTGCGGCCTCAACTCCAAAGCCACGCGGTATTCGCCCAGAGCTTTTTCGAGCTCGCCTGCCGCTTGATAAGCGTTGGCGAGGTGCAGGTGCGCGTCAGGGTCCGCGGGGCGCAGCCGCACCTCTTCGCGATATTCCTCGATAAAGCCGGGCACATCTCCCGCGGCTTGCAACGACTCCCCCAGGTTGCGGTGGTAGTCGGCGTTGTCCGGAGCAAGCTCGACTGCCTTTCGCAGCGTGCGGATAGCCTCCACCAGGTCACCCGTTTTTCTCAGCACCAGCCCCAGGGCTTCGCGGAGGTTGAGATCATCCGGCTTCAGGCGCAGTGCTTCGCGGTATTCGGCAATCGCCGCGGGATGATTGCCGGTGGAAAGACAGGTCGCCGCCAGTTCTGCGTGGGCCGCGACGTCATCCGGCCTCTGGCGGATGACGCGGCGCAGTTCCTCAGTCGCGTCGACATAGTCGCCCGCCTGACGGAGCGCCAGGGCCAGCGAGAAACGGTAATCGTTCTGGTTCGGCCGGAGCTCGACCGCCCTTCGGTACTCGCGGATGGCGGGGATTAGCTCGTCGTTTGCGCGCAGGGCGTCGGCGAGGCTCACGTGGAAGTCGGGATTCTCGGGTCGAAGGCGCGATGCGGTCCGATACTCGGCCACGCCCTGGCTGATCTCACCCGCTTGGGTCAGGGCGGCGGCGAGACCGGCGTGCGCCTCGGCGTCGTTCGGCTCGAGTTCAACCGCCTTCCGAAATTCGGCGACGGCGCCTTTGGCATCACCCGACTGGAGGAGCGAGCCGGCCAGACCGGCGTGAATCCCGGCGTCGCGAGGCTTCAGCTCGACCCCCCGGCGGTACTCCCGCGCCGCTTCCTCGAATTGCCGGCCCGCCGTAAGCGCGTTTGCAAGCTCAGTGTGGGCCTCGGCGCTTGAAGGATGAAGGCGCACTTCGGCGCGGAATTCCTCGACCGCCTCCGGGATTTTGCCCTGCGACTCGTACAGGCCGGCCAAGTTGCGGTGGACACCGGGGAAGTCCGGCCTCAGCCGCAATATTTCCCCGTATTCCCGCTGCGCGTCGTCGAGGCGCTGTTCGGCGAGGAGCGCGTTGGCCAGGTTATAGCGCGCTTCGACGTATTGCGGCTTGAGGGCCACCGCTTTGCGATAGGTCTCGATGGCTTCCTTCCATTTTTCATGGCGCGAGAATTCGTTCCCCTGTTTGAAAAGTTCCTCCGCGGTCTCGGGCGAGGACTGCGCGGCAAGCAGCGAAGCGGCGAGGCAAAGGCCCCACAGGGCGCGGAGCAAAATCCTGTGGCGAGACCGGGAGTCGAGCGCGGCGGTCACCATCTCTTTTAGGATATACCTTCGCGCCGGGGCCTTGCGTTAATTTGACACGGTGTCGGCGCGTTCGCTATTCTCCGAGTGAAGCGAGAGATTTTTCTCCGTCCGCGGTCTTGGGCCCGGTCGGCAGCGTTGGCCGCGGTGGAGGGCCTTCGTGGAGCACGTTATTCAGTTCTTCCGCCGCCGGCCGGTGCTGCGCGCCGCATCGCTCCTGGCGGGCAGTCTGGTCTGGCTGGTGGGTTTTTTCCTTGTCCCTCTCGCCTACCTGCTGACCGTCAGTTTTGCCCACCGCTCTCCTTACGGGACTATCGAGTGGACGTTTGGGCTCGGGAACTACTCGCGGGCCTTCCAGCCCCTCTATCTTGAAATCTACTGGCGATCGTTTTGGATGGCGCTGGTCACGACCTCCGTCTGCGCCGTGCTCGGCTATCCGGTCGCTTACACGATCGCGCTGCGCGCTTCGCCGCGGCTGAGGTCGACGCTCTTGAACACGCCGTCGGCTGTGTTCATCGGCCTGGTCTACGGGGAACTCCCCTTCATGATCCTGCCGATTTACGCCGTCCTGCAAAAATTCGACCGCTCCCTGCTCGAAGCCGCGCAGGATCTCGGCGCCGGCCGCTGGCGGACGTTTTTCAGAGTCACGCTGCCGCTTTCCGCGCCGGGATTTGCGGCAGGCGCCGTGCTGGTCTTTATTTCCTCGGTCGGGGCTTTCATCACGCCCGATTTGCTCGGAGGGGCGCGGACGATGATGGTCGGGAACCTGATTCAGAACCAGTTTGCCCTGGTCCGTGACCAGCCTTTCGGTTCGGCGGTCGCCTTCCTTCTGACGGCTGTGGTGCTCCTGATGCTGCTCACCGGCTTGCGCCGCGCCCAGCGCGTTACGCGGGAGATGTTCTGATGCCGAGAGCGCGCGATAAGGGCCTCGGCCTGCCGCTCGCCACTTTCCTGGTGTACGCCTACCTCTATGCGCCGATCGCCGTTCTGGCCGTCTTCTCCTTCAATCGGTCCCGGCTTTCCACCCACTGGGCGGGGTTCACGAGCGAGTGGTACGCAACGCTCTGGCGGGACGAGCAGATCTGCCAGGGTCTGGTCAACAGCCTGGTCGTGGCCGGCGTCGTGACGCTGGCCTGCGTGGCCTTCGGGACGCTCGGCGCGCTGGTCTTCGGGCGCGGCCGCGGGCGAGGAAGGTCCCTGCTTGAGGGACTGGTCTATTTGCCGCTCGTCATCCCGGAAATTGTCATGGCCGTGGCGCTGGTGATTTTCTTCAGCCTGCTCCGCATGCAGTTAACGCTCCGGACGGTGATCGCCGCCCACATCGCATTTTGCATCTCTTACGCCATCATCGTCGTCGGCGCGCGGCTGGCGGGGACCGACCGCGCGATTGAAGAAGCCGCGCTCGACCTCGGCGCGAGCGAGTGGGCCACGTTCTTCCGCGTCACGCTCCCGCTCGCGGCGCCCGCGATCCTTTCTTCGGCCCTGCTGATCTTTACGACTTCGTTCGACGACTACCTGATCACGTCCTTCGTTTCCGGCGTCGGTTCCACCACCTTGCCACTCGAAATCTACTCGCGGCTCATACGCGGCATCACGCCCGAAATCAACGCGGTCTCAACCGCCATTCTCGCGGCCACGATTCCGCTGGTCATCGTCGCGCAGCGCCTCGAACGCGGCGCGATGAGGGTGAAGACCGCGCTGGCCAGCGTCGGTGCGGTGCTGCTCGTCATGGTGTTGCCCATGCTCGCCAAGACCTGGCCCGCGGGCCGCCCCACGCCGGAACTCAACATTTACACCTGGTCCACGTATGTTTCTCCGCGAATCCTCAGAGGCTTTGAGCGCGAGTTCCACTGCAAGGTGAACTACGACCTCTATGACTCGAACGAGGCTTTGCTGGCCAAGCTCCAGGCGGGAAACGTCGGCTACGACCTCGTCATTCCCAGCGACTACATGGTGGAAATTCTCCTCGGGCAGAGACTGCTTGCGCGGCTCGACAAGTCGCGCCTCCCGAACGTCTGGGCCAACGTGGACGCTCGTTTCCTGAATCTTCCCTTCGATCCCCACAATGACTATTCAGTCCCTTACGCCTGGGGAACGACGGGCCTCGCCTACCGGGCCGACCTAGTCGGAGAAAAAGTTGAGAGTTGGTCAGCGTTGTTCGACCCTCGCTTTGCCGGGCACATCCTGTTGCTCGACGATATGCGAGAAGTCTTCGGCATGGCCTTGAAGCAACTGGGCGCCTCATTGAATTCGACCAATCCGGAGGAGATCCGGCAGGCCCGCGACCTCCTCTTGCGCCAGAAGCCGTTGGTGAAGGGTTATAACAGCTCGAATTTCGAGCAGGACCTGGTTGCGGGAGACGCCTGGCTGGCGCAGGCCTTCAACGGCAACATGACCTTCGCCCTGCGCGACGAGCCGAGGTTGCGCTATGTGGTCCCGAAGGAAGGCGGCACGGTCTCCGTGGACTGCGCCTGCATTCCTCTCCACGCCCCGCATAAAGATCTCGCCATGGAATTCATCAACTACTTTCACCGTCCCGAAGTGGCGAGCGCGTTTATCAACGACTGCGGCTTCAATACTCCCAACCTGCGCGCCCCGGCCCGCGTGGAACCCTGGCTTCTCGCCGAGCCGTCGGTCTTCCCCGACCCGGCGTGGCTCGGCCGCTGCGAGTTCATGCGCGACCTGGGACCCGTTGTTGCGCTCTACGACCGTTACTGGACTGAGATCAAGGCTCGCTGACGAAAGCCGCCGGACACCCCGCGTTCCTCCAGCCGAGCTTCAGCCCCTTGCATTTTCAAACAGGCCCTCGTTGAATTCGTACGGGCCATGGAATATATTGTGACGCTCAGTCACAACGAGGCTGAGTTTTTTTCCTGACCAATTTCCAGTGCGAAGACGGGGAACCGCCGCAGCGTCCGCCGGCGGGCGGGCTCGCCTGAGACGTTGACGCGCGGCGGCACCTCGCGGGAGGGGTCATGAGGAATCTTACTTATCCGGGACGCGCTGGTCTGGGGCGTACGATTCTCCCAGCCGTCGCAGTCCTTCTTTTTGTCATTTCCTGCGCGCCGCCTGTCCCTCGCCTGACAGGCGCGGCGGCCGATTTTGATGACGCCAAAGTCATGTTCAAGCGCGGCCGGTTCGATCGAGCCATGGGGTTTACGGACAATCTGGTGACCGCTTCTCCGCCGAATAAGTTCACGGAAAAGGCGCGCGTCCTCCGCGCGGTTATTCTGGTGGGAGAAATCAAAGCCTACAAATCGCTGGCTGAAGCCTATTCGAAGGGCGTTGACAACACCCAGAACCCCCACTTCAAAGCGGCGTACGAGCGGCAACGCCACGACAACCTTCAGCTCGGCGGAAAGAGGGCGCTCGACCTCGGAGAAGTCGCCCTCCAGCTCACGCAGGGCGGAGTCCTGCCCAAGGAACTGGTCCTCGAAGCTTCGTATCCCGATATCGAAGGCCCGGTTGAAGTCAAGGAACTCCTCCGCGTCAGCGAAGGCGGTTGGGTCGAGCCCGAACAGCAAGAGGCGGCAGCTGTCGACGCCCTGCGCAAGGGGGTTGACGATTCGCTCGCGGAAGTTGTGGGAGGAGATCGGTCGAAGGCCCGCACGGCCCTTTCGGCCGGCCCCGTCAAGCTGGACAGCGTCGATTTCGGTCTCTTTCTCGGCAGAATGGTCTTCGAGGGCGCGAGTCTTTTCGATCGGAAACATTTCCGCGATTCGCAGAAATTCAAAACGCTGCTCGATGTCGGAGACGGCGTAACCAAAGCTGTATCCGCCATGGTGAAGGAAAACCCCGACAAAGAAAAAGAAGCCAAAGTCAGGAAGCTGCAGGACCGGATCAAGGCGGCATTGAGGGCGGTGTAATAGTCCTGGCTCGCGCTCAGAGGAAGCCGCTCACCCGATATCAGCTCATAAACGGCCGGCAACTGGAGGAGTGTCCGTGCGTCAGCAAGGTGCGAAGAGCCGGGCGGGGACGTTACCGGGCATCCGCGTCGGCCACGCGAGTGATTACCGGGGCCTGACCGGATGCACGGTGGTCCTTTGTGAACGCGGCGGCGTGTGCGGCGTGGACGTCCGCGGGTCTGCTTCGGGCACCCGAGAGCTCGCCCCTTGCCTTCCCGGACATCTGGTGGACCGGATTCACGCCATTCTTCTCACCGGCGGAAGCGCCTTCGGCCTCGATGCGGCTCGAGGCGTGATGGAGTACCTCGAAGGCCGCGGCGTCGGGTTTCCGGCTGGGCGGAGCCGCATCCCGATTGTTCCAGCCGCAGTGGTCTTTGATCTCAATCTCGGCCGAGCAAGTGCTCGGCCTGACCCGGCCATGGCCCGACGGGCATGCCGGGATGCCGGCTCGTCAGTCGCCGAAGGCTCGGTCGGGGCAGGGACCGGCGCTACCGTGGGCAAACTCTTCGGCCTGGCGAGGGCCACAAAAGGCGGGCTGGGGTTTCACAGTTTGGAGTTGCCGAAGGGCGTGAGGGTTCAGGCCTTGGCTGTGGTCAATGCGTTCGGAGACGTTATCGAGCCGCTGACCGGCGAAATTCTTGCGGGAGCCCGGCTCTCGCCCAAGTCCCCAGAATTCGCTGACACGCAAAAGCACATGTTCGAGGGCAAGGTCCGGAAGGGCTTTGGGACGGCCAACACGACCCTGGTTGTCGTGATGACCAATGCCGCCCTCGGGAAAGTTCAGGCGAAGAAAGTGGCGGAGATGGCTCAGGACGGAATTGCCCGCGCGATTCGACCCGTGCACACGAAATTCGATGGCGACCTTGTATTTGCCCTCTCGGCCGGCGAACGGCGCGCGGATCTGAACACGCTTGGCGCAGCCGCGGCTGAAGCCACCGCTCGGGCCATCGTTCGCGGAGTCGAGACGGCCAGAGGTTTGGGAGGAGTGCCAGCGCGCCGGGAATTCGACTGAAATGGTTAGGCCTGGCTGTTCATTTTCTGAACGGGCGCGGCCTCAAAGACTCAGGTTGAGTTCAGTGGCATGATTGCGGCTCGGGCTCGCCTGCTGTGGAGCCGCCTTCCTGCGGGCGAGTCTGGCTCTCCCGGGCGGCGGAGCTGTGCGGGCCGCCCATCCCACAGGCCGGCGAACTCGACCGAACCACCCAGTGATCGCCGGACTTTTGAAGGACGTAGTGAACTTTGACTGCGAGGTCCGGAGATTCCTTGCTCTCGAACTTGACTTCGGCTTCGGCTGTGTCGCCGTGAAATTTGACCTCCTGAACATCAAACGTCATATTGGAAAGCACAAGGTTGGGGCGCTGGCGAAGGTAGGCCTCAATCGCGGCACGGACTGCGGACTTTGACTGCGAGGGTCCGCAGCCGAAGACAATGATCAAGCCTGCGATGCAGAAACCCACCCTCTTCATACTTGCTCGCCTGAAATTGTGAACGGTACGTGAATGGTCTCGAATTGTCGAAAGCGTATGCGTGCAGCTTCGAGAGAAGCGCCAATGATGAGGCCTGCCGCAGATCAAGCCAGAAGCTTCTTAACTACGTTTCCGGAAACATCGGTCAACCGGAAGTCCCGTCCCTGGAACCTGTAGGTCAACTTCGTGTGGTCGAGGCCCATCAGGTAAAGGATGGTGGCGTGCAAATCGTGGACTTCCACAGGGTCGTCAACGGGGTTGTAGCCGAACTCATCCGTCTGTCCGAGGGTGACCCCGCCCTTGATGCCGCCGCCTGCGAGCCACATGGTGAAGGCTCTGGGGTGATGGTCGCGGCCGAGGAATTTCGAGCGGGCGCGCTCCTCGTTCATGGGCGTGCGGCCAAACTCGCCGCCCCAGACCACGAGCGTGTTCTCGAGCAGCCCCCGCTGCTTGAGGTCCCAGACGAGCACCGCAGCCGCCTGGTCAGTCTCCTGGCACAGCTTCGGCAGCCGGTTGACGATGTCGTCGTGGGCCGAGGTGCCATGGTTGTCCCAACCGCGATGGAAGAGCTGCACAAAACGTACTCCGCGTTCCACCAGGCGGCGCGCGAGCAGGCAGTTGTTGGCAAAAGATGCCTTGCCCGGTTCCGTTCCGTACAACTTATGAATCGACTCGGGCTCCTTTGAGATGTCCATCAATTCGGGGACGCTTGTCTGCATTCGGTAGGCCATCTCGTAAGAGGCGATGCGCGTGACGATCTCCGGGTCTCCGACACTCTTGAGGTGCGACTCGTTGAGGTCCTTTAAGAGGTCGAGAGACTGTCTTCGTAGCTCAGGCGAGACGCCCTCGGGGTTGGTGAGGAACAGCACCGGATCGCCCTTCGACCGGAACTCCACGCCCTGGTAAACGGTGGGCAGGAATCCGCTTCCCCAGCAGGCTTTGCCGCCGTCTGGCTGGTTTTCGCCCGAGACCAGGACCACGAAGCCGGGCAGGTCGGTGGACTCGCTCCCCAGGCCATAGGTGAGCCACGATCCCATGCTCGGACGACCGATGATCTGATGACCCGTGTTCATGAAAATCTGAGCCGGCGCATGGTTGAATTGTGTGGTGTGCATCGAGCGCACGATGGCGATATCGTCAGCGACTTTCATCAGCTCCGGCAGCAACTCGGAAATTTCGGCGCCCGACTGGCCGCATTTCTTGAACGTGTAAGGCGAGCCCAGAAGTCTCGGCACTCCCTTGATGAAGGCGAAGCGTTCGCCTTTGACCAGGGACTCCGGGATGTTTTGCCCGTCCAGTTCCTGGAGCTTCGGCTTGTAGTCGAGCAGGTCCACCTGTGATGGCGCCCCGGCCATGAAGAGATAAATGATGTTCTTCGTCTTCGCCGGGAACATGGGAGGTCTGGGGGCGAGAGGATTCACCGCGTTGATGGCGAGGTCCGCCGTCGCCGCGCCGGCGCCGCTCGCGAAAGCGTATCGGTTGACGAGGCTGGAGAGCGCGGCCGCGCCGATGCCGAACCCGGCCTGCTTGAAGAAATGGCGACGGGTTACGGCCCTGAGCATTTCTTGCAGGGGGTTAACAGGAATTTCTTTCATCGCATTATTCCTTGGTAACAGTCTCGTCCATGTTCAACAAGACGTTTGAGACGATGGCCCATGCGGCAAGCTGGGGCGCATCCGTGGACGGACCGGAGTAGCCCTTGACCACCTCGCTCGCCGCCTTCGCGTCCTTTTGGAACCGCGCTAGTTCCGCGCGGTAAAAGACGAGGATGCGGTCCAGTTCCTCTGGAGTCGGCCGTCGCGCGACGCATCGGCGGAAGCCATAGACGGCGCGCGCAGACTCCTCGGGGCCCGCGTCCGCCATGATCCTCTTCGCCAGGGCCTGCGCTGCCTCGAAAAACACCGGGTCGTTGAGGGTCGTCAGGGCCTGGAGAGGCGTGTTCGTACGAACGCGCCTCACCGTGCAAAACTCGCGGCTGGGGGCGTCGAAAGTGGTGAGGCTGGGATAGGGCGAAGTGCGCCGGATAAAAGTGTAGATCCCCCGGCGGTAACGGTCTTCACCTTCGCTCAGGGCCCACTTCTCCTCGCTGTAGGGCCGGTCCCAAACTCCCTCCGGCTGGTACGGAAAGACGCTGGGGCCGCCGATCTTCGTGCTCAGGAGGCCGCTCGTAGCCAGGGCATTGTCGCGCACCATCTCCGCCTCTATTCGGAACCGCGGGCCGCGGGCCAGCAGCCGGTTATAGGGATCGCGCTCCACGAGTTCGGGCGTCACGCGCGACGACTGCCTGTATGTAGAAGACGTGACGATGAGGCGCTTGATCGCCTTCATGCTCCAGCCCTGGCGCATGAACTCGGTGGCCAGCCAGTCCAGAAGTTCGGGGTGCGCGGGACGCTCGCCTTGGGTGCCGAAGTCCTCGCTGGTCTCCACAATTCCGTGACCGAAGAACGCCTCCCAGTACCGGTTTACACTGACGCGGGCCGTGAGCGGGTTATTCTCGTCCACCAGCCAGTAAGCCAGCCCGAAGCGGTTCGGCAACTGGCTCTCGGGTAGGGGATAAAGCACGGAGGGAACTCCAGCGTACACTTTGTCGCCCTTGCTCAGAAAGCTGCCGCGGATGCGGAGATAAGTGTACGGGCGCTCGAAACTCTGGCGCTCGCCCATGACCATGGCCGTGACGATGCCCAGGCCCTTGACCGATTTCTCGAGTTCCGCAACCCGGTCTCGCGTCGGCTGAAGAAGCGGCGCAAGGGAACGATACAGGGCCGCGAGATCGTCTTTTTGTTTTTGCGTGCGCGCGGCGGCGGGGACCTCGAGCGCGGGCCCGAGTCGCGCCGGCACCTGGGCAATGTAGCGCGGCTCGGCGCTCGTCGTCACCGAGAGCCGGAAGCGTCCGATGTTCCGCGAGGTGTGCTTCATCGTGTGCTTCAGCCGGATTGCCAGCAGGGTCCCGTGTTCAAAGCCGAAAGGCTTTTCAGGGACCAGCACGGCCTGACGGACGATCGGCACCGTCGAAGGCGAAGTGTCGATTGCCCAGCCCTTGAGGTGGTCATCCTTCTTGACGAGGTTGTTGACGTCGTAACCTTCCTGCGACTCGTTGGCGATGGCCTCTTTGAATACAATTTTCTGCGCGGGTCCCGACGGCTAGGCCGGCGTGGCTTCCACTTCAAAGTCGCTCAGGAAAAAGTTGCCGTCGGGGTCGCGACCCGGACCGCCGTGGGGAAGGCTCGGGTGGCTGAGGACCTCGATCCGCACGCCGGTGATTGCGGTCCGGTCCGCCTGGGCCTCAATTGTGTAAGTATCGGCTTCAGGATTCTTACCACCCGCCAGGACC